>JBGTCM010000349.1:0-3831 GCA_041748795.1 Pyrinomonadaceae bacterium | reverse complement strand
ACAAGCCGATCTGATGGTCGTAAAAGGAAATCCTGCTGCGAATATCGCTGACATCGAAAAGGTCGAGATCGTTTTCAAAGACGGCGTCGGCTACGACTCGGAGAAATTGATCCAGTCGGTCCAGGGGTTGGTCGGGATACGTTAGCGCTCGACGTAGAAGCTAACCCGCGAGGCCCGTGTGCAGTATCACGCTGAGTTAAACTTGCCATGAGCGAACGACATGCTCACAATGTCTTCGGAGGTAACGTATGAAATACCGCGTGCTGATTGAGCAGGACGAGGATGGAGTATTTGTCGCGGAGGTTCCATCGCTTCCAGGTTGCATCTCTCAAGGGCAAACTAGAGCGGAAGCGACTGCGAACATTAAAGAAGCAATCGTGCTTTACCTCGAAAGTCTTACGGCCCACAACGATCCCATTCCACCACCAATCTCGGAAGAACTCATCGAGGTTGGGGCGTGAGTTTACTGCCTCGTGTTTCAGGCCGGGACGTAGTCAAAGTATTACTCAAGATTGGCTACGAACATGATCGTCAACGAGGTAGTCACGTAATCCTTCGACAATCAACCTATCCTCATCGACGCATAGTCGTCCCGGATCACAAAGAAGTAGCGAAAGGCACGTTGCGCAGCATCATTCGTGAGACTGGCCTGACCGTCGTAGAGTTTAAGGATCTATTGTAGCATCAGGCTTCGTTGCGCTTGTCGTAGGGAGGACTATTTTGATCTTTTAGAGGGATGATAATGGACGCCACTAGCATTTTTGGAGTCCTGAAAAACCACCCAGTGGATACGCAAGAGAGTTCGTCTGCAGTATTTCAACTGGCGGGACAAAGAGCCTTTAGTAAGTCAAATAGCTGCCATTCGCTACGCGCGATCAGCGCTTGGGGGTAGTATTTCTGCTGCGATTGCCTTTCGCAATCTCAATAGAAAATGGCGATAAACGAATCGGAAAAGTCAGAGTGCACCTGTACGAAGGCAAACCCGTTTATCCGGAGGCCTGCACTCACTGGACCTTGGATGAGGGAGACCATATTTGGAGGGCAAATTTTAAAGGTCCCCTGTTTGGATATATCAAGTCACGAGATCAGCATTTTATTCCGTATTCGCCCCAATGGGTCTATGAGTGGGTAAAGTCGCTAGCTGACGATGGAAAACGACTGTGGTTTGTATGCCACTGCATCGCGGGTTTGTTTTCGTTTGATGATGAGAAGAACGTTCTAAACCATTACTGCGGTTACGCCGGTTATCCATTGCCTGATGGTGAGGGATTAACACATCAGGACGATGGGCTTGTCTTTCATACATTGAATTCTTCATATGAACCGGGAGACATTATTGTTATAGAGAATTTCGACGATCTCATGGAGTGCCGCCCCCGTTTTGCATAAAGCAGGAATTGCACCTGCAGCCTGAGTGTGACTCGAAGAAATATCCGGAAGACTTGAATTCAGTCATCAAAGATTGACGTCGTTAGAGGTCAAAGGCGCAGTCCCATGTTTCTTAGCGAAGAAGATGTTCGAAAGCGGCTGGCGAGGGGCGATCTCGGGACAGAACCACCGCCGGACGCCAACCTCTTCAGGTAAACTTCCGCCCAGAGATGGACACTGGGTAATACTAATGACACTCTCTGCTGGTTTATGTGGTCTGATGGATCATCTCCTGGATAACTCTAAAAAGGAACAACCTCATGTCAACAAGACTCCCCCTTTTGTTGTTTGCTGCGGCTTCACTGCTGGCAACAGCAGTTCTCCTCGTGATAGGCCAGCGCGTGACAATTGCGACCACCGCGCCCCGGATTGATCGAGCCTTACCTTCACCCGGAAGGTGTTTCAACCCGGCCGCCAACATCCCTTTGACGGGCCGAACCTGCGGTCCAGTACCGGATCTCCAACTCAGTTGTTACTTGCCACCGGACATGGTTCCTTCGCCTTCTCCTGCTCCGACGTCAATGATGCCGCTCGGAAACTTCAACACCCTGCAGCGTTCCGCCGACATCTTTTCATGGCAGGAGTTTTTCGCGCTTAACTGGCCCGCGCGTTCGGACATGCGCGGTGAGCCGGATGCCAACAAAAAGATTACCGATCCTGGGCCGCGTGTTTGGGAAACCTGGAAAGAAGAGTACGAGGTCTATTTGAAAGACGGGCGCAAGCCGAGACAGTGGAACGACACCGAGCCGATTCCCGCGACGTGCGGCGGCGAGAAGATTTTCTTTCGCACCCAAAAGATCCACGACGTGGTTGACGCTTCCCTCCAGGCCGCTGCTGCCGACGGCACGTTGCCCGCCACGCTCACGGATCAAAACGGGAAGCTCGTTCGTTACGAAATTCGCCTTAACAAAGTCCTCTTCGATCACATCGTCAAACACCGGCTCTACAACGGGAACGTGCAGGCGCTTGCGAAATCCGTCGACTTTCCTAATGGCGCGATCCTGATTAAGGCCGCCTGGCGTGAAGTGTCGCCCGCCGAAGAAAAACTGTTTCACACAGTGACGGCTTGCGTTTGCGATAAGGATAAAAAAGGAAGAATGGTGAACTGCCTCAAGCAGCGCATGGGACTTGTTGGACTTCACATTACACAGAAGACGCCGAGCGCGCCGCAGTGGGTGTGGTCCACGTTTGAACAGGTCAACAATGTGCCGGGTATCGCCGCGACCGGAGAGTTGTCCTTCAACGACCCGTCGTGCACTACCTGCCCTGTTAACAAGCAAACGCAAAGTGGCACGCCCAATCAAATAGTGCGGGCCATCACAATTCCCGGCATCGAACCCAACTGCGCCGAACCAACTCAGGCCGTCGACAACGTGCGGCGGCTGAATGACGACGTGCGTAAAGCATTGGCGGCTGCTGGATCTGTGTTTCGATACTACCAGCTGATCAATACTCAGTGGCCGGTGCCGCAGGTTAGTAGCACCCCTCGGCCGGAAACTGTCTTCAACGTTCGGCCGCTCGCGCTCGGTAACACGACGATGGAGTCGTTCGTCCAGCCGACGTCCACTTGCATGGGTTGTCATTCGACAGCACGGACCGTGAATGCGAACAACTTCATCTCGTCGGATTTCAGTTTCACGCTCAACAACGCCCAACCGAAACGTACGAGTTGCAAGATCATTCCACCTCCGAATCACCCGAGGACAACCTGGGAGCGTCGACATTGGAGCCAGATTATGCGCGGCTATGCGCTGGCAACTGAGACCTATGAACTGCTGCCTGCGTTTGTCCCGACCGCAAAACTCCATTGTGCGAGTTGTCATTTGGGCGCGGGGGGAAATTCCGATGCGGCTTGGTGGGTCGATCTGAAATCCGAATATCCAACCAAGCCAAAGCGACAAGCGCGAATCAATCACTGCTTCACTAACAGTCTGAATGGTAAGGAGCTTTGTACGCCCGCCGGTAAGGACCAGAAAGGAGACTGCGACACGAACAAGAACATGGAGGCGTTTCTAACCTACATGCAATGGCTTGATAAGCAGGCAGCGAGCATGCGCCTGTGCAATACGGTGAAACATGGCTATCCGCAGATCTCAACCCTAACGGGCGATCCGATAGCGGGTCAGCAGGTCTTCATCCAAAAATGCGCCGTGTGTCATGGACTCGACGGCCAGGGACGGTATGAAAGCAATACCTACTATCGTCCGGCGCTGTGGGGACCCCACTCTTTCAACCAGGCCGCCGGCATGTTTACGACACCGTCTTACCTGGCCGCGTTTGTGCGCTGGAACATGCCTTTGATGGCCGGCGGTGAGTTGTCGGATCAGGAAGCCTGGGACGTAGAAGCGTTTATACATTCCAAATCCCGGCCCATATCACCGGGCGCACAGCTATTTGAGAAAT
>JBGTCM010000348.1:0-4049 GCA_041748795.1 Pyrinomonadaceae bacterium | reverse complement strand
TGCGAGTGCGCGTTGATGAGGCCTGGCAGCAAAGCTCGATTATTGAGGCGGGTCGCATTATCCTTTTCGCCGCCTGCTTGAACGATCACACCGTCGCCACCGCAAGCCAACGCAACTGTGCTTTCAAAACGCCCATCGACGTAAATCAGTTCCGGCAGCCAGGCTGTTGTATTCGAAGCGCTCAATTATTTTTCCTGAAGGATAATCCGCAGATTACACAGATTACGCAGATTTCCAAGAACGCAATTCAGCATTGTGGGATTTGTAGTGTTTGAATCTGTGTAATCTGCGTAATCTGCGGATAACTGCATTACTTCTTCATCGCAATCCACTCCGTAACATTTCTTTCCAGCACATCCAGCGGCACCGCACCGGATCCCAGCACCACTTCATGAAACTCGCGAACATCAAACTTGCTTCCCAGCTCCTGGCGTGCACGCGCGCGCAATTCCTTAATCTTCAATTCGCCCGTCTTGTACGCCAGTGCCTGGCCCGGCCACGCAATATAACGATCGACTTCGTTAATGATGTCGAGTTCCTGCTTCGCCGCATTCTCCATGAAGTAGTCGATGGCCTGCTTCCGCGTCCAGCGCATCTGGTGTATGCCCGTATCGACTACCAAACGCACCGCACGCCACATCTCGTAAGTGAGTTGGCCAAACTTCGCATACGGATCGTCGTAGAGGCCCATGTCCTCTCCCAACGACTCTGCATACAACGCCCAGCCTTCGACAAAAGCCGTGTAGCCACCGAAGCGACGGAAGTTTGGTATGTCGCCCTGCTCCTGGGCCAGCGCGATTTGCAGATGGTGTCCCGGCACCGCCTCGTGCAGCGAGAGGGCCATCATCTCCCACTTCGGCCGCGACTCAGGCTTATAGAGATTCACGAAATAGGTCCCCGCGCGTGAGCCGTCGGCTGCAGGCTGGCGGTAGTAAGCGGTGGTAGTGTCAGGAGCCACGGCCGCGGGAATTTCCGCGACACCGTAAGGCATGCGCGGCAACTTTCTAAAGACCTTCACCAGGTGTGGATCGATCCGCTTCGACATCGCCTCATAGGCAGCAAACAACTCCGCGGGCGTGTCGTAATAGAAGCGCTTGTCGGTCCTGAGAAACGTGAAGAACTCGGCCAGCGTGCCCTTGAATCCAACCTGATTCATCACCTCCTGCATAGCCGCGCGAATACGTTTTACTTCACTTAATCCTTTCTCATGCACTTCACGCGGCGTCACATTGGTAGTCGTGTACCTGCGAACAAAGTGTGCATACATCGCCTCGCCCTGCGGCAGTTGCCAGGCGCCAACCTCATCGAAAGATGCGGGCAGATACTCATCAACGAAGAACTTCTTGAAGCGTTTGTATGAGGGGATGATGTTTTTGTTAACGGCCGCCAGCGCATCGCGTGTAATGCGTTCACGTTCGGCCGCGGGGATGCTTGCGGGAAAACGCTTGAACGGTTTGTAGAAGAGACTGTCTTCAGGCTTCTCGACTATCTGCTTGTCGATCTGCGCCGGCACGCGCTGCATGATTATCTTCGGCAGCAGCACCCGCGCTTTGATCCCTTCGCTCATTACGGCGATCGTCTGGTCCATGTAGACTGGAAACGCATTCATTCGGGCAATCCAATCGTCATAGTCTTTGACGGTCTCGAAACGCAGCGAGTCGGCCAACTCGTTTTGAGTTTGGATTCCGCCGCGCTGGTTCAGCGGCGCCAGATACCAGCGATACTTATGCTGCTCGATATCGTTCTCGTAGTCCTTCTTGAACAGATCGTAGTTCAGCTGATCGGCTGCGGAGAGCTTGCTGCGATCAATCTTTGCCAGCCTTTGCAAGACGTCGAGGTTGTGCTCATGACGCGCCTTGATGGCCGCAAGGCTGCGGTCGCCCCAGCGATCATTCCAGCGGCGGTCGCCAAGTTGTGACGCGCGCGCCGGACTCTGCTGAAGGCCATACTCCCACTCGCTAGCGAAGAGATCGTGCAGCGCCTTTGTGGTCGAAGCGTCCTGCGCGAATGCAGCGGCGGAGAGAAAAAGAGAAACTGCGATTATGACGACACGTGAAAACATTCATACCCTCCAATGACCATTCGAAAGAGCATCTCTTTTGGACTGCGGCGGCTTGACGCCGCTTTTCGCAAGCCGGAATGCAGCTCACGCCGTCCCTATTTTCGTTACATATCTCAACCGCATCAGAAAGCTGCGTCCAGCCGCAGCACTCCAAAATAGACGCCTTACCCCAGGTTCCTTGTTGCCAAAACCTCTTTCGCTGCCGTTCGATCCCCAGTGCAACTAATCCGCCTTGGCCCTTTGAGAAACCTGATTTGAAATCCGAGTCGCTTGTACAACTTCACGATTCGCGGAGTCGCTTGGTTTGAAAGAACTACAGGCCCGGGATGAGCCGCCAGCCATTCGGCGGCGCGCTCCTGATCCTCCCAATCA
Organism: Pyrinomonadaceae bacterium; assembly: GCA_041748795.1. Taxonomy (GTDB): domain Bacteria; phylum Acidobacteriota; class Blastocatellia; order Pyrinomonadales; family Pyrinomonadaceae; genus PSRF01. The sequence goes on along the minus strand of JBGTCM010000348.1, from coordinate 1,615 downwards.
AAGCCGTCCTTACTATACGTCGTGAACTCAACATCGTAGGGAGGGTCGGCATAAATGAAATCGTCGGGTTGTATTGGAATCGCAGTGATGTCGTCGGCAGTGAACATCCAGTCTCGGAACAGGCGCGGGTAAGCTGAAAAGTCTTTGGCGTAGTTGATGGTCTTATGCCGGCCAAACGGCACGTTGAACTGGCCGCTTTGATTAAAACGGCAGAGACCGTTGAAGCCCGTTCGATTCAGATAGTAGAAGAGCTGCGCTGCTTCCGATCTGCCGGCTTTTCCCGAACCGATTAGCTCGTTAAAGCGATCGCGATGTCGATAGAAAGCCTGCGAGTCGTTTTCCATCTCGACGGTTACTTCCAGACCACTCTGAAGATGCTTGTAGAAGTTTATCAAATGAGGGTTGACGTCATTCAGCAGAGCCCGTTCTGGTTTTAGACCCAATGCCGCCGCCAGCCCACCGCAAAATGGTTCGACATAACGACGGGGCGCATGCGTGCGCCATAGAGGCTCGAGGTGCGGCAGGAGCCAACGCTTCCCACCCGCCCATTTCAGAGGCGGGTTCGTGGGCGCGTCCATCGCTCGAGCACCGGACGTAGAACTTGTGGGAGAAAGTTTCAAAGAAACTGCTGTCCCGGTGATCGAGACTAAGGTGATGTTTGATTCGGGCTCTGACCCTATTGGATTTCTTGTTTTCACATTCGCGAAGGCGAAACATAACAGCAGCGATGTGACGCGTCAAAGATTCAGGCTCGCGCTGGGTTGATTATTCACCGCGCGGCGCGATCCCATTCAAACCGCGGCTTCCTTTTTGGACTGCGGCGGCTTGACGCCGCTTTTCTTTAGCAGCAGACCCCCAGCAGGCCACCATTGATCCTCAGATATCTCCTACCTAATAGAAAGCGGCGTCAAGCCGCCGCACTCCAAGAAGGAAGCCACGGTGTGAACGAGATCGCTCCACCACATAGTGCGACAGCAATCATTTTTGCCCCAACTAATTGTTCCTGTGGTAAACTGCCGCCCATTCATTCTTGCCCCGGAATGATTGAGAAAACTTATTGATGCAGATTGCCCAGGAACTGGAGCGCCCACTTCCGGTTGCTCGCCGCAAAAATCTGATCGTCAAAGAATTGCCCGACGAAACTTTGATCTACGATCTCGATTCTGATGAGGCCCACTGCCTCAATCAGACGGCTGCGCTTGTTTGGAAGAATTGCGACGGCGAGACAACTGTGCCCGCGTTATGTGGTTTGCTTGAACTAGAAGCGTCAAGCCCTGTGGCACCCGAGGTCGTCTGGCTGGCGCTCGATCAGCTTTACAAGTTTCGTTTGCTCGAACAAAGCCCTGCCCGGCCGGCTCACCTGGCCGGAATAAAGCGCCGCGAATTGATCAAGCGAATCGGACTAGTGGCCCTCACCCTTCCAGTGATCATGTCTGTTTCCGCACCCACCTCAGCGCAGGCGGGCTCGCCGTGCTCATGCAACACCGCAAACTGCAGACCAACCGGTTGCCCATGTATGCAAAATGTCAACTGCGTTAATAAATGCAGCGGCGGCATCTGCACGTAGTATGAGACTGGGTGGCAATTTGGACTGCGGCGGCTTGACGCCGCTTTT
>JBGTCM010000347.1:0-3233 GCA_041748795.1 Pyrinomonadaceae bacterium | reverse complement strand
TCAACCAGTAGATTGAAAAACAGCGGCCATTCTTCCGTATCTTTGCGAGCGTAAAGCATTCGCCAGGGTTGGTTGTTATATGACGAAGGCGCCCAACGCGCGGCTTCGAAAAGACTCATCAAATCTTCCTGCGCAATCGGCTCACCTGTCATCGCACGCGGAGACCAGCGATCAAGAAACAAATTGTCTATTGGATGTGCCGCTTTTCGAACTTCACTGCCTTTGATCATCAAATTTCCTCTCCTCGTTGGGACCAAAATCTGTTCGTGTAGTTTCGTGGTGTTCGTGGATCGTTTCCTCCCGCTCGGGCGAGGACGATCCACGAAATCGCACGAAACTCCACGAAACCTTCTCGCCTTGAACGAACGATCGAGTAGACCGCATTCCTGTTACGGATTGATGACGTAGGTTGTAAACCCTATTATCATCACTAACAATGGCAGAACAGCAAACTATTAAAACAGAGCTTCATTACGAAACTCATGGAGACGGCGATCCGGTGCTCTGTTTGCACGGGTTGGGGGCCTGCCTCTACACCTGGCGAAATCTGATAGAACCGCTTTCGCCGAGCCATAAACTAATACTTGTTGATCTAAAGGGTTGCGGGGAGTCGCCAAAACCGCGCGATGGGCGTTATTCGGTTCAGGATCAGGCAGAGCTTGTTTACCGGTTCATTCAGCATCATGATTTGAAGAACCTTACTCTCATCGGAACCTCCTATGGCGGCGCGGTTTCCTTGATGGTGGCAACGATGCTTTGTGAGATGGATCCCGGCCGGCTCTCAAAACTGATCCTCATCGACAGTGCCGGTTATGATGAGTCGTTGCCCTGGCATTTAAAACTGCTCAAGACACCCGTTCTGGGATGGCTGTCTATTCATCTCCCGCCCGGCAAAGCGTCCACTCGCCGGGTGCTGCGTTACGTTTATTACAACCGCCGGCTGATTACGAAGGAACAGATAAACACTTACAGCAAGCCGATAAGATCGCCGGGAGCGCGACAAGCGCTGCTTGAAACAGCCAGGCAAGCCGTTCCGAAAAACATCGAGGAGTTGACTCCGAAGTACAACGACATCTGCGTGCCCACGCTTATTGTGTGGGGCGAAGAGGACAAAGTAATTCCACTAAAGATTGGAAAGATGTTGGCGGAAGCGATTCCCGATTCGAAACTGGTGGTCCTGCCCAAAGTTGGCCATGCGCCACACGAGGAGGCTCCGGAGAAAACAATCCCACTTATTCTGGGGTTTTTGGAAGCACGAAAGTCCGCAATCTAAGCTTCGTACGGATGCAGTTTCGCTGATCAATTACAGAACGAGAGCGCGGTAGCGCGGGATGCCAGAGGTAGCGAGACCGCCTGAACGTTCAGAGTACGGAGTCCGCGATCGGATGATTGCAATCCCGTTTAGATGGCGGACTTGTCCGCGCGGTCGGCTCCCTTGGACGTGCGGGGCGCACAAGTGCGCCATCTAAACGGCATATGTTGGCCCAAATCCAGGGATGAACCTGTGAATAGTTCGAGGTCGGGAAGGAGGGCTTGCCCCCGCTCGTCGTCGGGGCACTCGAATGATCAAAGTCGAAGAGCGCCTCCGTTCGCTTCAGATCAGGTAGGTCAAAGGAAGAGCGGGGGCAAGCCCTCCTTCCCAACCTCGAACTATTTCAAAGGCGCCTTTTGATATCTATGGGCCAAGGTGTACCGCAACAAAGAGCCCGCCTTCCCGACCTCTAACCATTCGCCTAAGTGATTTACTTCAACGCTTGATTCAACGCCGACGGATCGTCGAGCATGATCCATTCAACCATCGAAAGCGGCAGGCTTCCGTGTTTGATCAAGTCGTCGTGAAATTGGCCCAAACGATAGTTTGCACCTTGTTTGTCGCGATACTTTCCGAGTAGTCGCATGATCTGCCACTTGCCAACCATGTAGGTGATCTTCTGCGTCGGACTGGCGGCGGCGCCGGCTGCTTCACCAGTAGCGGATTCGCGATCGAGCCCACCCGCCTCCATGAAGTAATTCACCGCTTGTTCGAAAGTCCACTTGCCCGTATGCAGGTTTACATCGACGCCGATACGCGCAGCACGATAGCGCGAGAGACGTAGTATCTGACCCTGGGCCGGCGAATTGTTTGGGTATAGCCCGGTGCGCATCAACATCTCTTCGCCGTAGAGCGCCCAACCCTCAATCAGGATTCCGTCGTAATTCTGGCGGCGGATTTCGTTGGGCAGATGATTCGCAATGGAGAGTTGCAGGAAGTGGCCGGGAATTCCTTCATGGCCCAGGATCGGTCTTGGGTCTTCTATCGCCGCGCGAATGTAGAAGTTTCGTGACTGCGGATTGTAGGTAGGGATGAAGTAGAAACCGCTCGGGTCTTTATCATAAATACCGGGCGGGTTCATAAAGCCACCGGGACTGGTCGGCTTGAATGCTTCGGGAAGCTGGCGAATCGTGAACGGCCCCAGGTAATCAGGAATCGTAATCAGCTTGTTTGTCTTGAGGAAATTGATCATCTCCTCCTGACGGCTTTCGTAAGCTTTCAAAAAGGCCTGCTGGTCCGCGGGAATGTTTTTACTACGCGCGGGATTGGGATCTGCGAGCGAAGGATCGGGAAGCAGCGATTCGAGCGCGCGATAACGCGCTAGCTCCGCCTGGCCCAGCATCTCTACCTGATTGGCATCCAGCGGCAAGTAGTAAATTTCCTTCAGCAGGTAGTTATAGTTCTCTTCGCCCATCGGTTTGAAAGGGACCATCCCCGGCAAACGCCTCTCGAGCCAATCGGCAAAACCATGAATTGACCGCAGCGCAGCATCGCGCGACACCACTAGATCATTCTTCTCCGCGGCAGATAAACCCGTCGCCAGGGTCATCAGGCTGTCGTTGAAAAGACTGTCCATCTGCCGAGCGGAATCAATTGCCAGCTGCGCATAAAGCCGGACCGGCTTGGTCAGGTTTCCTTTGGCCTGCTCAATCATGAATGGCATCTGTTTCAGGCGCGCCGTGGCCGCCAGCGCCCGCACGCGGGGAGTGTCGTACTCCTTTTTGAGCAGGGAGAAAATGCCGTTACTGCACTCGTTCACGTAGAGCTGTGGATCGGTCTCGGGGAAGTTGATTATTCGATTGAAGAAGTCGACGTTGTCCAGTTGCGCTCTGAACAGAAGCCAATCGATGCGGTCGTCCCTGCTCCAATTGGCAGTAGGCATTGCTCGAACTTTAGCGAGGAGCTCCTGAACATGAAGTTT
>JBGTCM010000346.1:0-6679 GCA_041748795.1 Pyrinomonadaceae bacterium | reverse complement strand
TTTCTTTAATGAAGGGCCCGTCACTGATTGGACCACGGCAAGCAAAAGCGATCGCGAGGCGTACGGGAGATTTTTCCACGCAATGCTCGATCAAGGGGTTTACCTGGCGCCATCGCAATTTGAAGCGGGATTTGTAAGCCTCGCTCACACGGATCAGGTTATTGACCAGACGATTGAGGCTGCGGCGAAAGCGTTTAAGGATATTTAGCGTAGAGACCATTGATGGAAAAGGTCATTCAAATACTCAACCAAATGCAAGCCGAAGGCGTGGTTGAGAAATACGCAATCGGAGGCGGAATAGCGGCCATATATTATCTGGAGCCATACCAAACTGATGACATCGACATCTTCATATCTCCAGTAATCGTTGGCCCAAATGGGTTGGTGTCGTTTGGACGAATTTACTCCTATCTCGAGGAGCTCGGTTACAATCCCGAGAGGGAATACATCAAGATCGAGGATTGGCTGGTGCAATTTGTGCCTGCATCCGAATCTGTACAAGAAGAAGCTGTCGCACAAGCGGACCGCGTGGCATTTGCAGGGGAATACACACAGATATTCTCGTCCGAACATCTCGCGGTTGAGCTTCTTCGATCAGGCAGGCCTAAGGATCATGCGCGGGTGGTAGCTTTGCTGGAATCCCAACAAATGGACATGCAGGTCTTTCACGATATCATTCGTCGCCACGGTTTGGGGGAGAAGTGGCAAGAGTTTGCCGTGCGTTACGATTGGAAGGAGGGGTGATGAGTAGTGAAGCATTCGATCCAAACAAGTTCAGAGTAGAAGATCTCTTCCGCGCAAAAGAAGAACGACGGCAGCGTCTGGCCAGACTGCCCTTTGAAGAAAAGATCAAACTTGTAGAGAAGCTGCAAACAGGCGTCTCCGCTGCCATGAAGAATGAGAAACTTATCTTTGATTCATTTCTCAAAGTTTGCCCTGACTTTGCGGGCGAGCTTATGCTGGAATGGGATGTGGTTGAGCACTGGTACGCTGAACATGCACTTGAGCCCCCTCCTCACCCGTTTGACAAACGTCCTGATGTCATCGCTGTCACCGCTTCAGGGCGTAGTATAGGTGTCGAACTCAAGAGTTGGGTGAATCGAGAACAGATCACAACAGCTCGAAAACAGGAAAGAATACAAGAGAACATTCTGAAGGCAATCGGCGAGCAGCCGCCCAACGAGACCGAGCACATCGGTTACCTCTGGCTTTCCGCTAAGCAAGTCAGATTTGACCAACAAGACGCTGCATCTTTCCGAGAACAGATGCTCAGTCTCATCAAACAAGTTGATAGCACTTGGTCAAAGAAGCCCGTTTGGCAGAAAGAGCATGGCGATCACGTAAGCGACCTGAGTGATTTCCCAATTTTACAAAAGTATTTGAAAGGCGTGAGGTTTCATCCTGCGAGCCGAGATCGCTTCGAGATTCGCTGGATCAGATTCCCCTCTCCCGGCGGTGCGTATTCTCCGAACGAAATGTTGGAGACTCTAAGTGGTTCCCTTATTGGACACAGGAGCGACGAGCGCTACAAGGACTTAAAAGCCATATCTCGACTTGATGAAGTCTACTTACTTGTTCATTACGACTTTAAGGCCTTTGCCTATAACACGCCTTTTGACGCTCCAAATTTTGGTTTCAAAGAAGCTGCGAAATTCGCATCAGCTGCACTGGACGGAAATGGGGGCTACTTCGACCGAATTTTCCTATTTCATTTTTTGTGGGGCCAGGAAGAAGCACACCGAATTCTTTAAGCTCCTCATGACCAGAAGGTGGTCAGACTGGTAAGTCGATTCGGAACGTCGTCCCATTGCCCAGCGTGCTCTCCACGTTAATCGTCCCGCCGTGTTGTTCCACGATCTGTTTCACAATAGCCAGGCCCAACCCTGTCCCGCGTTTCTTGGTTGAGAAAAAGGGCTCGAAGATGCGATCCAGCGCCGCTTTATCCATTCCCACTCCCTGATCAGCGATCGTGACACGCGCATATCTTCTGGTTGCGACGTTATCACCAGCGTTCAGCGAAACCGGTTCTGTCGAGATTACAACTGAAGCGCCCTTGGGACTCGCGTCGATCGCATTTGCAATAACGTTTACAAACACCTGGCTCAACTGATCCGGGTCCCAGCTCCCTCCTAACTCCTGTTCACTGAATTCCTTTTCTACCCGGGCCTTACTCTCATTAACCTTATCAGCAAGCAATTCGAGGCTCTGATGAATCACCTCGTGAATCTCGACGTGCGATCTCTGAAGAGCTTTGCGACTGGAGAACTGAGCCACGTCTACCACCAGTTTGTTGAGATGTTTGATGCCACGCTCAACCAGCTCGATCGTATGCAGACCCTCAGCATCGGAAACATTGTCCCGAAGCATCGACACGCCCAGACGAATACTGCCCAGAGGGTTCCTAATCTCATGGGCCACCTGAGCGGTAGCCTGGCCCACTGCTGCGAGCGACTCCTGCCGGCGCAAACCACGTTCGGCCTCCGCGGCTTCGGTAACATCGACCAGGGTCAGTATCTGCCCGCGGGCTGAATCAATCGCGAGTGGCGATGAATAGACGTCAAAGCTCTTCTCACCATCACCAGCCTCACCGTCGGGGACCACCCATCGCCCACGATAAATTGACTTCTCCACACGAGAGCCCGTTGCTGCTTCCAGCATTTTTAATGCGGGTTGAGGACCGATATTTTCGTGAATTGACGCGCCAATGCTGGCGGCGGGAAAGATCTTAAAGAAGGCAGCGTTCGCACTGCGGAGACGATCGTCTCCATCAACGGCGGCCACGGCGCTCACCATGCCTTCGAGGAGTTGGCCTGTAAACACTCTTTCACGTCGCGCTTCATCGACGCTCTGGCGCATTTCACCGAACCTGCGCTGCACTTCCCATATCGTGCCCGCAGCAACCAGGGCGCCCATTATTAGCGCGATGATGCTCCAGGTCTGGATCGAGCGCGCCGCATTTTGCTCGAGGATTTCGCTTTGACGAAAAACCTCGAGTTGTTCTTCCGTCGAACGCTGCAGCAAGGCGTCAAGTTCCTTGTCAACTACTTGAAATCTCTCAAATCCTTCAAGTGAGTAACGGCGTAGGTCGTCAGTGACCTCAACAAACGAAACCAAATCGTTTTTAAATTTCTGCCAGCTTGGATCGGAGGTCAAAGCCCGCTCCAGCGCAGGCATCAAATCCTTTAATTCGTCGCGCGCGCGGTTGAGGCGCATATCGATCGGCGGTCGTATTTCACGGCGTGCCTCCGAGTCGGCCCGCGCCCGCGCTTCGTTGTTGAGTTTGGTGACCCCAAGTCGCAATTGGAGCAACAGACTCAACTTCGCGGCGTGCTGTTGCTCCAGTCCCAGAACAGCCAGGCTGACTTCGTCCATGCGGCGCACACTGAGGAAACCCAAAACGGAAATGAGGATTAGCAGAACGAGAAATCCGAGAAACAAAGGCGTGACTGCAGGCGCCACGCGTCGCGCCCAGTGGAGTTTAGGGCTCGACTTCGCCGGCTGTTGAGTCGCGTCTGATTCTATTCGGCGGTAAACGACCGTGGAATGATCTTCGATTACAGGCGGTGGGGCCGGCGGCGACGTGGAGCGGTCGTCGTGCGCAGCGACATCGGGTGGCTCTGGTTTGTCCGTGTTCATGGTTATTGCCGCCTCCGCAGTTGTAGGACAGACATTCCTGTCTGTCGGACTGGGGAGGGATGCTTGTAACCTGCTGCCGAACTTCTGGCGAAAGTCAGACAGACAGGAATGTCTGTCCTACTACGGCTTGGCGTCCATCCAGTTGTCTGCAATTCCCACGTCAACAATCAAAGGCACATCGAGAGTTACCGCCGATTCCATTTCTCGTTTGAGAATTTCAGCTACACGCTCCGCAGCTCCCGCCGAAGCTTCCACCAGAAGCTCATCATGCACCTGCATCAGGAGTTTCGCCTCGATGCCTTCGCGCTTGAATTCCTCGTCAACTTTGAGCATGGCAATTTTTACGATGTCGCTGGCTGTGCCCTGAATCGGCATGTTAATGGCTTCGCGTTCGGCGGCTTTGCGAATGTTGGCGTTCCGATCGTTGATCCCTTGAAGTGGCCGGATTCGGCCATAGATAGATCTTACATATCCATGCTCGCGCGCGCGCAGCGGCACCTCTTCCATGTAACGACGCACGCCCTTGTAAGTGTCGTAGTAATCCTGAATGACTTTCTTCGCTTCCTGCCGCGATATGCCAACGCGTTGCGAAAGACCCCAGGGCTCGATGGCATAGGCAATTGCGAAGTTTACGATCTTGGCGAACCGCCGCGCCTCTTTGAGTTCTTCATCCGTCTTGGCGCCGAATACCAGCCGAGCTGTTCGCTTATGAATATCGTCTCCATGTTGAAACGCTTCCAGCATCACGGCGTCCTGCGTGATGTGGGCCAACAGCCGCAATTCAAGCTGCGAATAGTCAGCCGAGATTATCTTGTTTCCTTTCTCAGCCACAAACGCGCGCCGGATACGACGCCCAAGCTCAGTGCGAATAGGAATGTTTTGCAGATTAGGCTCACTGGATGAAAGACGTCCGGTGGCCGCAACGGTCTGGTTCAGAAGACAGTGAATTCTTCCGTCAGCTGAAATCTGATGAGGCAGGGCGTCAGTATAAACGCTCTTCAACTTATCCAACTCGCGATATTCAATTATCAACTTTGGCAGTTCAAAGGTCTGGGCCAACTCTTCAAGGACAGCCTTGCTGGTCGAGATGCGACCGGTCGAGGTCTTCCTGCCGGAGGTCATGTCCAGTTCGGAAAGGACTTCGCCCACCTGTTTTGGCGAGCCGATATTGAATTCTCTTCCCGCCAGCTCGTAAATCTTTATGGTTAATCTTTTGAGTTCCAGCCCGAGATAGTTTGACAGGTCGGAGAGGGTGGCCCGATCGACCTTGAGACCCGCGCGCTCCATCCGATACAGGAGCGGCGCCAACGGTAATTCCATCTCCGTGTAGATTGTCTCGAGTTTCTTTTCGAGAATACGTTGATGCAGGACCCTGGCAGTGCGCGCCGTGAGATCTGCGGCCACCGCAGTTTGCCACTGCGAATCTGACCAGCCGTTTGCAGGTTTATCGAAGCCTTCCACGTCGACGGCCTCGCGCGCCAGGTCAGTCAAGTCGTATTTGCTTCTACTGGGATCGAGTAAGTATGCGGCGAGAAAGGTATCGTCTTTTACGCCTTCGAGAGTGATACCCAGATGGTCCAGGAGACCAACGGCGCGTTTAAGATCGTGAACGGATTTCTCCAGCAAGCCGTTTGACATCACTTCGCCTATCAATGCAATTGCGCTGGCCCGGTCGTCTCCAAACTTGTCTAAATCGATAACAACCGAGGAACCGGGAGCTCTGGAGAAAGCAATCACCTGAGGCGCTTCGAAATTGATGGCGCACTGCTGATCGACTATCAATTCCTCTTCGCTATCAGTATGGCCAGCTCCGGCAAGAGGCTCGCCACGAGGTGCGGCATCAAGCGCGGAAGTGGAATCGGTAAGCGCTATGCTGACGTTTTCCGCGTCCCAGAGACTTTTAATCAACGTCTCCAACGCCGCGAGCGAATCAACGAGTTTGTAATTGAGGGGCGCACCTTGCTGAACCGAAACAGAAACCGCGGCATCGGCAAACTCGCGCGTGAGAGCTGAGAATTCGAGTTCCTTGAAAAGCTGGTAAGCGGCGGCGCGATCAGGAGGCCTGGATCTGATTTCATCAAGATTCAGCTCGACGTCCAAGTCGGTTCTTATTCGGGCAAGATCCTTCGATTGAAGAATAATTTCCGGATTGTTACGCAAAGATTCCCGGTAAGTCTTGTGCTTCACTTCTTCCCAACGCTTAAGTGCTTCCTCAATCGAGCCAAACTGCGTGACGATTTGCACGGCGCCTTTCGAACCAATGCCGGGCGCGCCGGGTATGTTGTCGATTGAATCGCCCATCAAGCCGAGCAGGTCGACGATCTTATCCGCCGGGACGCCAAACTTCTTTTCCACCCACGCTTCATCGCACCATTCAATTGGCGGCACATATTCTTTTCGTTTCACCACCTGTGAATTCTGGCGCATCGCTACGACGAGAGGGTCGCGCACCAACTGGCACATGTCTTTGTCGTTGGAAACAATCACAGCCTGGAGGCCCTTTTCGGCGACTCGTGCAGCGAGAGTTCCGATGACGTCGTCAGCTTCAAAGCCGGGCGCATTGATTACCGGTATGTTGAACGCTTCGCAAAGCTGGATGATGTATGGAAGTTGCGAGGCAAGATCTTCAGGCATGGCCAAACGGTTGGCTTTGTAGTCAGCGAAGGTTTCGTGGCGAAAGGTTCGTTCCTTCGACTCAAAAATCGCTGCGATGTAGTTCGGCTTCTCGTCTTGCAGAAGCTTGCGCAGCATGTTTGTAAAAATGTAGACGGCTTGTGTGACTTGTCCTTTTGACGTGGCAAGAGGCGCAGCTCGGTTCGCCATCGGCGCAAAAAATGCCCGAAAAATGTGCGACATCGAATCGATCAGAAATACCCGTTCGACTGGTTTGTCACCAGTGGAGGCTTGCTTGGTTGGCATGTGATTCGATGATAGAGAGGCGGTTTGGGAGTGTCAATAATGGGCGCCTCGCAGACAGCAAACAGCAACGGCGGACGGCAAATTGAGTACCCAAGCCGCTTCAAACGCTTTGCGGCTTTGCCGC
>JBGTCM010000345.1:0-6777 GCA_041748795.1 Pyrinomonadaceae bacterium | reverse complement strand
TGATGTATGATTGTCGCAGCACAAACCGTGGACAAACTCATCGAAAATCTGCAAGCCGTCGTTGGACACGATCATGTGCGTTCAGAGCCCGACGAGTTGTTGGTTTATGAATGCGACGGCCTACCACACCACAAGTATTTACCGCGCGCAGTAGTCTTTCCCTCGTCTACTGAAGAAACCGCCGAAGTGATGCGCGTACTGGCACGAGAGAGCGTGCCGTTCACGCCTCGGGGTGCGGGCACAGGGCTTTCGGGCGGGGCATTGGCGCTGAATAAAGGAGTGGTGATTGAGCTCGCGCGCATGCGCAAGATTCTGAAGATCGATGAGATCAACCGCTATGCAGTCGTGCAACCGGGTGTCGTGAATTCTCACGTCTCAAGAGCAGTTGCACATTTGGATTTGCATTACGTGCCGGATCCTTCGAGCCAGCCCACCTGCACTATAGGCGGCAACATCGCTGAGAATGCCGGAGGAATTCATTGTCTGAAATATGGCACCACAACTGATCACATACTCGGCTTGCGCGTTGTGCTTGCCGGCGGCGAGATAGTCGATCTTGGAGACGCCGGGACTGAACAGGTCGGCTACGATCTGACGGGATTATTTATCGGCTCCGAAGGAACGTTTGGTGTCGCTACTGAAGCGACGCTGCGACTGGTTCCAATTCCTCCAGCCGTGCGCACGCTGCTGGCTGAGTTTGATGAAGTCAACGGTGCCAGTCATGCAGTCTCAGCAATCATCGCCGCCGGAGTGATGCCCGCGGCGCTCGAGATGATGGACCGAGAAATCATCAGGGCAGTTGAAGCCAGCGTGTTTGCAGCAGGCCTCTCGCTTGATATCGGCGCCGCGCTTCTGATTGAACTCGACGGCCTGGTCGCCGGCATCGACGATGAAGCCGACCGCGTGAAAAGCATCTGCATGAACCACGGCGCGCGCAGTTGTCGTTTAGCAAGGGATGAAGCAGAACGAAGGAAGTTGTGGGCCGCACGGAAAGGCGCGTTTGGCGCGGTTGGGCGAATCTCACCTGACTCGATGATTCAGGACGCGGTTGTTCCACGTTCGCGTTTGCCCGAGGTGCTCGGCGAAGCCTATCGAATCTCCGCAAAATACCAGTTGCGTCTGGCAAATGTCTTCCACGCCGGCGACGGCAATCTTCATCCGTTAATCTGCTTTGACTCACGATCGCAGGACGAAGTCAGACGCGTGAAGGAAGCAGGACGAGAGTTGATGCAGGCTTGCGTACGAGCCGGCGGCAGCATCTCAGGCGAGCATGGCGTAGGACTTGATAAGCGCGAATTCCTGTCGATGATCTTTTCTGAGGTAGACATGGATGCAATGTTGCGCGTGCGGGCGGCTTTTGATTCCTCCGGCCTTTGCAACCCCGGAAAGATCATTCCGATGTTGCGCGGCTGCGGCGAAGGGCGGGCGGTGGCCACAGCGGAAACGCATGTCCAAAGTCCAATGTCCAAAGTCCAAAGTCAGTTCGATACCCACAGTCTGAAACCGTCCACTTTGGATAATCGCCCTGTGGCAAATGGCGTTGACTCAGCGGCTGGAAAGCTTTGTTCTTCGGACAGAATTGCGGATGGCGTTGCGCAAGTCGTCGGCGACGCCAACGTCATACGCACCCCATTTTTGACAGTAACCCCTGAATCGATTGAACAGGTTTGCGAAGTGATGAAACTCGCAGCCAGCGAGGGTTGGACCATCACACCTGCCGGCGCGGCAACCTGGCTCGATCTCGGAAATTCCGAGGCGCCGGCGGATCTTGTCGTTAGCACAAAGAATCTGAGCAGGATTATTGAACATGAGCCGGCCGATCTTGTGGCTTTTACAGAGGCGGGAGTAACGCTTCGTGACTTTAACCGGGAGCTGGGGCGAAATGGACAGTGGCTACCCCTCGACTCGCCGGATGATGGCCGGTCAACAATCGGCGGCGTGGTCGCAACAGGGCTCGGTGGGGCACAACAGTTTGCATATGGTTCTCCGCGTAGACACGTCATCGGCATGAAAGTAGTGCTCGCCGATGGAAGTCTTATCAAGGCGGGCGGACGTGTAGTAAAGAACGTTGCCGGATACGATCTCTGCAAATTGTTTACTGGAAGCTATGGCACGCTGGGTGTGATTGTCGAGGTCAACTTCAAGCTGCGTCCAGTTCCTTTTGAGACGAGGACCGTCCTGGTATCAGGTGCTCGGGAAGAACTTCTTGAGGGTGCCGCCCACGTGATAAATTCTCGGCTGTTCCCTACGGCAGTAGAACTTTTGTCTCCCGCGCTGGCTGTTGAGGTGGGCCTGTCTGAAAACGGATCGAGTCATTTGCTTCTGCTACGATTCGCAGGGTCAACAAATGCTGTCACAGAGCAAACGAATCGCGCGTTGGGCCATGTGACAGATGAGACACAGCGGTCGGCGCGCGTTGCTTCCGACGATGCATCTGTATGGCAGACAGTCGCCGCTTTACCATCGCGACTTGCGGGAGCCTTGATTTCCAGAGCGAGTGTTCGTCCAGGCGATCTGCAGGGATTTCTGACGCGTCTCAATGAGTTGAGTGGCGCAGAGCGCAGTTCTGGTTTGTTGTGGCACGCCGGCATCGGCGATGGCCGCATCCGCATGATCGAGCAACGACCGGCTGAAGCTAATGGCGAAAGCGACTGGATTCAACGCATCCAACAGCTAAGAAAAATGGCGGAAGCGATGGGAGGCAGCCTGGTGCTTGAAAGCGCGCCAAATTTATTGAAGAGTCGGCTCGACGCGTGGGGAGGTCGGAGTAATTCGGCGAAACTAATGTCGAGGATCAAAGATCAACTCGATCCGCGCAATTTGCTCTCGCCTGGCAGATTTGGGTTTGAACGTTTGCGTGAAGAGTAGGCCGCAAAGACGCCAGGAGCGCCAAGCCAAAGAGGTGTACAGAGTACAACCTTCGGGTTGCTGTTTCGCGACCACGTGGCTGGCTTCTTACCACCACGCAAGCTAAAGCTTGTACTCTGTACGCCTCTTCAGCTTGGCGTACTTGGCGGCAATGTCTTGCAGTCGAATAACGAAAGAAAAACAATCATGAACATAAAACTAAAGCCCGCACTCCATCTCGCTCTCACTCTCACGTTTGCACTGGCCACCATCGTTGTGCCTTTTGCGCCGGTTCGAAACCAAATCCAGCCCACGACGCTTGCTGCTTCACGAGATCCGGTGCGTGCGAAGAATGGGATTGTGGCTTCGACGAATGAAGTCGCGTCGCGCGTCGGGGTAGACATCATGAAGCGCGGCGGAAATGCCATCGATGCAACCATTGCGGTGGCATTTGCGCTGGCGGTGACGCACCCTGCAGCAGGCAATCTCGGTGGCGGCGGCTTCATGATGATTCGGCTCAAGAACGGCAAAACGACTGCTATTGATTATCGCGAGATGGCGCCCGCCGCCGCCACGCGTGACATCTACCTGGACAAGAATGGAAATCTCATCAAAGGCGAGGGCGGCTCCCTCGTTGGTTATCGCGCGGCAGGCGTTCCCGGAACAGTGCGGGGAATGGAGCTGGCGTTGAAAAACTATGGCTCCGGTAAACTAACCTGGGCGCAGTTGATCGAACCTGCGCGCCGCCTGGCTGCCAATGGTTTCACAGTCACAAACTCACTCGCGCGTTCGCTGCGCGGCAACGACGATTACTTGTCGCAATACGCCGAGACCAAACGCATCTATCTCAATGACGGCAAGTTTTATCAGGAAGGAGAACTGTTTCGCCAACCGGATTTGGCCGCCACGTTTGCGCGCCTGCAACGAGTCGGTCCAAACGAATTCTATCAAGGCGAGACAGCACGTTTGATTGCCGCCGACATGAAACGTAATAACGGTCTGATGACCATGGCCGACTTGAATGGCTATGTAGCAAAACAGCGCGAACCTTTGCGGGGGACTTATCGAGGCTATGGGATTATCTCTATGCCGCCGCCGTCTTCTGGTGGTGCGGTCCTGATCGAGATGCTGAACATCCTCGAGGGCTACGACCTGAATAAGATGGAGTCGTCATCATCCGAGCGTTACCACTTAATGGCCGAGGCCATGCGTAGGGCCTTTGCTGACCGGGCAGAGTTTATGGGGGACTCCGATTTCGTAAAGGTTCCGATTGCCGGTTTGATCGACAAATCGTACGCGGCAAAACTTCGTTCCACTATCAATCTTGATCGCGCTTCAACAAGTGCGGAAGTCCGCGCCGGCGAACCTGCCGGCCACGAATCAGAAGACACTACGCACTTCACCGTCGTGGATGCTCAAGGCAATACCGTGGCGAACACTTATACATTGAATAACTCCTACGGCTCCGCGGCCGTTGCAAAAGGCACCGGCATTTTATTGAACGACGAAATGGATGACTTCGCCGCGAAGCCGGGAACACCAAACATGTACGGCCTAATTCAGGGCGAAAGAAATGCCGTTGCCCCGCGCAAACGTCCCCTTTCGGCAATGACGCCCACGATCGTTTTACGTAAGGACGGCAGTGTATGGTTTACAGTCGGCAGCCCGGGCGGTCCAACGATTATCAACACGGTGCTTTGCGTAATCACAAACATCGTCGACTACGGCATGAACATCCAACAGGCTTTAGACACTCCGCGTATCCATCATCAATGGCTGCCCGACGAGCTTGTGTTTGAACCCTACGGATTATCAGGCGATACACAACGCGCGCTGACGGCACGCGGCCACAAGCTGGTCGACCGGCCGCGCTATCTTGGCGACGCGGAAGGCATCATGATCGAGGAAAAGACTGGCGTGCGACTAGGGGCGACGGATCCAAGGAGAAGCGATGGGCCGGCTATTGGGTATTAAGACGTCAGAACAACAAAATGAAAGCGCTCACGCGGAAAACCACGATCCACTAATCACACCAATTCACACTAATATCCTTCGTGAATTTTAGTGTATTTCGTGGATAGTTTTTTCTCTACTGATGTCAAAGCTCTAAATCTTAAATACTACTCGGGGCGCACAATAAGCCTGCAGGATAAAACCACGGTAACAACACTCACATCGAAGCTCGCCGCCGAGGAGCAAAAGCTTCTGGCCTGCATCCATTGCGGCTTATGTCTGGAAGCTTGTCCCACCTACGTCATCACCGGCGATGAAAACGATGGGCCACGCGGACGCCTTTACCTGATGCGTGCTGTCGCTGAAGGGCGTCTTGCCGGCGATTCGGAGTCCTTTGAGCGTCACATTGATCGTTGCCTGGGTTGCCGCGCTTGCGAACAGGTTTGCCCCGCGGGGGTGGAGTATGGACAACTGCTAGAAGCGGCGCGTGGCGAAATATTCACAGCTGGCCCAGGCAGAGGTCCCAGTTATGCGTTGCTGCGTTTTGTACTCCGACACGTGTGGTTACATCCTGGACGGCTGGAGTTTTTATTTTCAATCGCCCGGGTTTTTCGCAGCGCCGGCCTCGCGCGACTGCTTTTAAAGTCCGGGATTGCAAAGCTTTTATCCAGACGAATGGAATTCGGTTTGGCATTATTGGAAAGCTCGGCGGGTAAGCAATTCAACAGATCGCAAGAGCAATCACGCTCAAAAACGCCGGTCGACAACAGCGCAGCCCAGAGCACTTTGCTTTTCACAGGTTGTGTAGGCGCCGGTCTCTTCTCTCGAGTTAACGAAGCTACGGTGCGAGTGCTCGAAGCCAATGGATTTAATGTCGCAGCTCCATCTCAGCAAGTTTGCTGCGGAGCTCTTCACGCACACGCCGGCGACCTTGAAGGCGCTCGTATGCTCGCGAGGAAGAATCTTCAGGCTTTTTCGAGTGAGGATGACGATCCAATCATCACCAACGCAGGCGGTTGTGGCGCGATGTTGACCTCCTACGCTCACCTGTTCGAACACGACGAAACACTTGCCGGCGTGGCGCGAAGACTCAGTGCTCGCGTGAGAGATGTCAGTCAACAACTGGAAACCATCGTGCCCAGGACCGGCGCAGACTTGCCCAGTGAGACTGTCACTTACGATGCCTCGTGTCACCTGCTTTATGGGCAACATGCGGGCGAAGCGCCACTTAAAATCGTGGGCGCGGTCCCTGGTTTGAATTTCGCCAGACTCGAAGGATCGGAAAGATGTTGCGGCGGCGCGGGGATTTACAATCTGATGGAGCCGGAAATGTCGAGCAAGGTGTTAGACGAAAAACTTGCGAACATCAAGAGCACCGGCGCGCAGGTTCTAGCTACCGGCAACCCCGGCTGCCAGATGCATATTGGCGCGGGCGCACGGCTCGCTGGACTTAAATTGACGGTTTGTCACCCGGTTGAATTGCTGGACGAGTCGTACCGGCGCGCCGGTTTTTATGAGGAAACAGAACCGAGCGCGGTAGCGCCGGATCCGAGTAGGCGGCGTCCGTTCAAGCGCTAATCGCAATAGAATTCAGTAGAGTAAAGTTTAGGCAGTATCGACCGACGATTCAAGCTCAATAAACTTCCTGCATCCGGCGCTACCGCGCTCGGTTCTGTAATGACCGCAGTATTCTGCAAGGACGAACATTAATATCCGCAAACACAGCCTCAACTACAAAGTCCTCGCCATTTTCGCCCCTCTGTTAATCCTGGTTGGGGTCGCAGGTTTTGTAATACCTGCCGAGAAAAGTCTGACCAGCGGCGCGCCCGCATACAGTGTATTTCACATTGTCTTCGGTTTGATTGGTGTTTTGTTCCTCTGGTCGGCGAAAGAAAAGCTGATTAGCTTTTTCAACGCGGGATTCGGGCTAATAGATCTTTATCAGGCGCTGGCAAGTTATTTGAATCTTCCGCCTCA
>JBGTCM010000344.1:0-12419 GCA_041748795.1 Pyrinomonadaceae bacterium | reverse complement strand
AAATAACAGAGCGTCTGTTGTCGTGCATGAAAGTCAACGCCGATATATATTCTGTCCATAGCGCCTCCTTTCAGTCTCCGTCAAAGAGAGCCGTGAGTTTACCTCATGGCGGGAGGCGCTTGTTTCATAACATCAAGCTTTAGCTTGCGTGATTCTCGCGAAGGACCAACCTGAAGGTTAAGACTAGACTCCGCCCACACGTTCCGACTTTGGACTTTGGACATTGGACTTTGGACATTGGACTCTGGACTTTGCTCGGGTCTACGTTTGACCCGTCAATAGCAACTTCATAAACTGCTTCCATAGTGTCAATCAACGAATCCGCTTCGCAGGTCACGCCGGTAATCGAAATCCAGTCTTCCGCCGAGCAGGGCTCTGATTTCGTTGCGCCCGCCGCGATAGATCCCGACGATCCGCCCTGGGGTTTACTTCACGGTTTCATCCTGTGGCTGATGAGTGTGGCCATGATCGTAATCGTACCGCTGGTTTCGGTCTTGCCCTACGTCATCTACAAGGTGATGGCCCAGGGGCCGATGCTGGATCCGATGAAGGACACCGGTTTGATTTTCATTTCGATCCTTGCAGTTTTTCCGGCCCACATCTTGACGCTTGGAATCGTCTGGTTGGTAGTCACGAATAGGGGGCGTCGTCCATTTCTGAAGACGCTAGGCTGGACCTGGTCTAGGAACTTTGGACCGGTGATGTGTGTTGGCCTGGCAGTCCTGCTCTTGATAGTTGCCGTGCTGGCTACGTGGCTCTTTGGTGGTGCAGAGACGCAAATGGATCAGATTGTAAAGAGCTCTTTAAAAGCGAGGTTCGTGTTAGCTTTTCTGGCGGTCTTTACTGCGCCGTTAGTTGAAGAAATTATCTATCGTGGGGTTATGTACCCGGTAGTACAGAGAACTTTTGGCACGGTTTGGGCTGTGGCAGTGGTCTCGGTCCTGTTTGCCGGAGTCCACGTTTTTCAATATTTCAATAATTTTGCTGTCGTCAGCGTGATTGCAGTTCTTAGTGTTACCCTGACCTTAGTTCGTTCCCGAACTCGCAGCATCCTTCCTTGTTTCGTTATCCACCTTGTCTTCAATGGTCTGCAGGCTCTCTTTCTGGTCTTTCAGCCGCTGCTCGAAAAATATGCCAACCAGCAAAAAGCTGTGACAGCGCTCTTATTACAAAGCCTTCCGCGGCTTCTCCCATAAGCATGGACACCGAAGTTGTCGTAGTGGGCGGAGGCATCGGCGGGTTGACGGTCGCTGCTTTGCTCGCCGCACGAGGGGTGGATGTGTGTCTGTTGGAAAGAGAATCGAGCGTCGGAGGTTGCGCCGCTTCGCTGGAGAAGTTTGGCTACAGTTTTGAACCAGGGTACGGTCTCTATGCCTCCTGGGAACCAGATGACATTCACCACCGTGTGTTTGCGGAATTGCCGGTTGACCCTCCGGAAGTGCGGCAGCTGGAGCCTTCTTATGTAGTACGGCTCCCCGACAATTCTGAGATACCGATTACGGGAAACACTGGAACTTTTGAAGATAACCTCCGACGCGTTTTTCCGGAGTGTTCCGAACAGGCGCTTTCCTTTTACCGCAACCTCGCTCCTTTAAGCTCAGCCTACCGCCGACTCCTGTCATCCCAGCCGGACTTTATTGAGGCTGCACGCCTGCGCAAGATGTTCTCCTTTCGGCGTAGCGCGAGTGAAACCGCTCAAATCCTTCAAGCGAGTCGACAAACTACGCTCGAGCAGCTCGGCGAGACTTCGTTACACTTTCGACGTTTCCTCGACGTGCAATTGCAGGCGTTGGGTCAGGGGGATTGTTCGCAAGTCTCTCATCTTTATGCGGCTCTCGCCTTGAGTTCATCGCGAGGTGGAATGTTTGCGATTCGAGGCGGCGCTGCAGCACTGGCATCCCGGCTGTCTGAGTCGATCAACCAAAGCGGCGGCAGGATCCGGCTCAACGCCCCAGCACTGCGACTATCGTACAACTCGAGCGGCGACGCCGTTGGAGTTGATCTTCTGACTGGAGAAACCGTCCACGCATCGAAGGCCATCGTGAGCAACCTGACGATTTGGGACACATACGGAAAGCTCGTAGGCCTTAACCGCACGCCGGCCGAAGTGAGACAAAACCTGAAGTCGTTGCGTGGCTGGGGTGCATACCTGCTTTATCTGGGCCTGGACGAAGCAGTGGCAGGGGCCCTGCCTTCAGATCACATCCATACACTGAGCGACTGGCAGGACGGTCCGGAATATAATCCTGAAAGCAGTCAATTGTTCTTCTGTGCGGCGCCCGAATGGGACGCGCGAGCGCCTGAAGGAAAACGGGCGGTTACTGTGCACGCATTTACCGATGTCGATGATTGGTTCACCTTTCACACCGACGAAACCGACCTTGAAGAGAAAGACCAAAGAACGCTCGAAACCTGTTGGAGCCGGCTACATTCAGCGATGCCTGAGTTGGGCAGCAGTATCGAGGTGATCGAAACGGCCACACCACGATACTTCTATGAGCAAACACGCAGAAAGCTTGGGATGGTTGGCGGGTTGCCGGCGGCTACCGGATGCCTCGAAGGGGATCGCCCGACGTTCAGGACGTCTCTGCCCAACCTCTACATCGTTAGCGACACCATCGCTCCCGGCGGCATTGCAGGGTTGACCTATTCTGCTACCGCACTGGCCAACTCACTCACAAATAAACCATAGAAATGCTTGTGCCCTGCAATTGTCTAGTGTATACACTCAGTAGACAATATGTATATTACGATTGATGAGACTGATCGGCGGCCGATTTACCAACAGGTGGTCGATGAAATCAAAGCGATTATTGCCGCGGGCGAGCTGCCGGAAGGGTCTTCACTCCCTCCCGTGCGGCAGGTCGCCGCTGACCTGGGAGTAAATCTAAACACGATTGCGGTCGCTTACCGCAGGCTTCAGAAGGAGGGTTTGATTAAGCTGAAGCACGGATCTGGCGCGGTGGTTATTTCGCGGGTAGTGCCTAAACGGGATGAAGAACGGTTGCAGAGCAAACTAATGCCGGTTTTGACTGACATGATGCTGCAAGGGCTATCACGTAATGAAGTGATAGCCCTTGTTAATAACGCGCTCAATCAATTGAGCGCCCCGAAGGTCCGCTGACGCCCACTCGTTACGGAGCGTTCGGCAGGCGCTCCATATGTCGCTGCACCCTCTCGGCGGCTGCCGGCGGGATAGGCCGCGGCTCATAAGAAGGCACACTCGAAGGAACTGCACCGGGCGCGGGACCAGAAGTATTTCCGGGGTTATTGCTTACGTTACCGCTACTTGAAGGATAACGCGTGGGATAGACGTCATATCGTCGGTTGCCCCTACAACCGCTGCACGCAAAGAGCGGGTAAAACGACGAATACGACGAGCCATAAGGCGATCCCCAACCATGGTAATACGGCATGAAGCTATAGCAGCCGATGCGTGTGTTATAGAACCAGAAACCTGTCCGGCCGCCGCCAAACAACGCTCCAGAAAACCCGCTGTTAAAGCTGGCCATTATCGCAGTCATATCGCGAGCTCTAACCTTGCGATTTGCCTCGGCCATCAATCCAGCGCGCTCCTTGCTCCAGACTTCCAGCGTATCAAAATTCTTCTTGTCGGCACTCTCAAGCTTGGCCACCGAGAATGCGTCCGCACTGAAGACAACCTTGTTTCCGCCCTTGATCTTGGTATGCGAAGGCTCGTGCATCACACGCCCTTTTCGCACAATCAGCTCTGTATTATCACCAGGCACAACGTTGAGCCTGTAAAGGCCACGGCGCACGATTGCGATCTTCGCGTGGGGTGTCGTGATATTGATGAGCAGAGGAGTGTCATCAGCGCCTGTAGCCTCGACAATTGCGGTTCCACGAATGAGTCGAACCTCGAGTTTGTCGAGCGAGTTATTAGCCAGCTCAAACTCCGAATTCTCTCCCACACGCAAATAAGAACCCGGGTTAAGTAGCATCTCTACGCGACCGTCAACGCCGGTCTTCACAACATCGCCCGTTTGCAAATCTTCCTTTATGGTCAGTTGCTGCCATTCTGAGGCTCCCTGCGTGCGCATCGATGCCCGGCCAGTGATCGCATTAATACCTCCTGCGCGGGCCGAAATCACAAAACGTTCGCGCGTCTGCGAGCTTGCTGTTAAAGGAGAGTAGGCAATCAAACCAACGACAATTAGCGTTGGAATCAAAGCAATGCGTGCACTTCTCATTGGAGTTTCCTTTGGTTCGGAAAGTTCAATAATTAACGCCTGGGGAGGCTTGATTATAGTCCTATTCCAGGTGTTTACAAGTTTTTCTCGGTCGTCTAAACCACATCTTAGGGCACCACTCTTAAGCCGTCTAATTAGCGTAATACCCACGTTTTCCACGCGCGACCGCAGCCTGACGATCAATATTTACCCGGATCGCCCGCCACTTTCCGTCACGCGTCTTGTCATAAGGCCGGTAAGCCAGGCTGTAGACGGTCCCGAGGTCTGCCACAACCCGCTCGTATGCCCCCGCCAGGTCGGCAAGGCGTTCCACCTCATAAAACAAACCCCCGCCTACGTCGGCCATTTCTTTCATGCGGTCGTGGCCGGCGTCAAACGCTTCCGGTTGCGTATCCTGCGGGTGAAGCGCCTGGTATTCCGTGTTTAGCCACAACGTATAAAGCACGCCGTCAAACTCCTGCACGCGCCCCAGCAGTTCCTTATACGGAAGGCTGGAGCCGTCTCCCTGAACACCATCGATACTTCCGTCGAGTCCATCGCTCATTACGATAATCGCGGTGCGGCGGCGGCCCTTCGCGTCTTTTAGGACCTGATTCACAGTAAAGTCCATGGCGTCGTAGAGCTTTGTGTCGCCCGTCCTTATTGTCTCCATGGCACTTATACGCTGGCGAAGCAGACTCCTGTCGAGGGTTAAGGTCGAAACCACTGTCGGCCGGCCGGCAAAGGCGATGACTCCTATGCGATCATAGGGTCGAGCTGCATCAACGAAGCGCAACGCCGCAGCACGAATCAAGCTCACCACATCGCGAGTCGAACCTGACAGATCGATCAGCAGCAACAAATCAAACGGCGCCGATGACGATTCGAACTGAAGAATCTGTTGCTCTGCGCCATTCTCGTAAAGCCTGAAATCAGACTTAGCGAGACCCACCAGACCGCGGTTTGTATTTCTATCGATTACGCTCATGTTGAGCGTGACCAGCTGTGAGTCAACCCGGATTATGTCGCCTTCGTCGATCTCCTGTGCGTCAGTTGCGGGTGCGGGAATGCCTGCCGCGGGAGGCTGAACTTCAGGTGAAGAAAAGTCGTCGGGCCGGCCCTTTGCGGCTACGAGCCTAATCGGCTGGCTTAAAAAAATGTCTCCACCATTCGCCGTGAGCCGCAACGTTTGCTCTCCCGTGCCGACGCGTGCTTGCAGAACCTTTCCCTCGCTTAACAATTGAGGTAGTTCAGATCTAACCAGACCGTTTAGCGACCTGGCGGTGATATCCGCATTGGCCGGCCCGTGAAACTCTACCGACACGTCACCGGCACCTGATCGGATTGAAGTCGACTTTGGCGTGCCTCGCAATGAGATTGAATGTTTACCTCCAACAATCTCGACGCGCGCGCTCGCTGGGATTTTTACTGAGAGATTGATGGCAACAACTGGGTCAGTCGGCCGGCGAACGATATTGATCGCCACCAGTTGCTTCCTGTTTTCAATTACAACCGGTGATCTGGTTAGTTCCGTGCCGCCCGCAACAGTAGCGGAAACAGCGACATGTCGCTCAGTCCATACTTCGGCCGACACCTCGCCAAACTGGTTCTCAATCCGAAGATGGCCACCTTCGGGAAACTCGATACGAAGACCTTCCGCAGAATCAGTTTGGGCAGAACCCACGGGTGTCAGGAGTACAACCAAACAGAAAACGGAGACTACGCGCGAAATGGATCGTCGAAACATTGTTTTAGTGTAATGGACTTCAAAACCCGGGGAGAGCTGCGAGACTTTTCGAGCCGGAGTATAACCTATGACTATCTTTCAATCATATCCAGCATCGAGCCTTCGTCTTTCGGCGAAGCTTTCGGGCGGGCGTCGGCCCCGGCTCCTAAGTCTCCAAGCCGCAGTGCGAGATTATTTGCGTTGGTCGCGTACGGCATAGCGCCATCCTGCGTCAGTGTTCCATCGCGGACCATCTTCTCGAGCACGCCGTCGAAAGTCTGCATTCCGTCCTGATCACCCTGCTCCATCGCGTCGATCAGAGACTTCCCGTCCGACTCACCCTTTTCGATGTATTCACGGGTGCGCATGGTTGACTTGAGAATTTCTATCGCCGCTATCCGGCCTTGCGCATCTGCGCGCGGAATCAGCCGCTGTGAAACGATGTAGCGAAAGGACTGTGCGATCCGGGTCCTGATTGCTTTCTCCTCATTCTTCGGAAAAACGCCGATGATCCGGTCCACGGTCTTTGGAGCATCGATGGTATGCAGCGTTGACAAGACCAGGTGGCCCGTTTCAGCCGCTTCCAGGGCGACCTCGATTGTCTCCCGATCGCGCATCTCGCCTACCAGAATTACTTTTGGCGCTTGTCGAAGCGCCGCGCGCAATGCGATCGAAAAGCTGGGCGTGTCGGAATGAAGCTCGCGTTGATGGATAGTGCAATTTTTGTGACCATGTAAGAACTCAATGGGGTCTTCGATTGTGACGATGTGGTAGTACTTAGTTTGATTAATTAGATCGATGATCGCTGCCAGAGTTGAGCTCTTGCCGCTTCCGGTAGGTCCTGTCACCAGCACAATTCCGTTTTTGATATCCGCAATCTCCTTCAGTTGCGGCGGCAAATCAAAATCCTGAAAGTTTGGCGGCCGCGTCGGAATCACGCGCATTATGATCGCGTGCGTTCCACGCTGCTTGAAAATATTGACGCGGAACCGCGCCTCACCAGGAGCACTAAAAGAAAGGTCAGCCGAACCGTTCTTCTCCAGGCTTTCAGCGGC
Organism: Pyrinomonadaceae bacterium; assembly: GCA_041748795.1. Taxonomy (GTDB): domain Bacteria; phylum Acidobacteriota; class Blastocatellia; order Pyrinomonadales; family Pyrinomonadaceae; genus PSRF01. The sequence continues at coordinate 5,448 of JBGTCM010000344.1, read as the reverse complement.
GTTTTGATGGTTCCCGATGATAATTTTGGCGATGCCGGCAGTATGCGCAGGCGTCAGCTTTTCTAAACCGGCAATTTCGACGGGATGAAGTTTGCCTCCCAACTCAATTTGCGGCGGCCGGCCGGGCGAAAATATCAGGTCGCTCACCCGGTCGGAAGCGCGGAGCATTTGCCGTAGCATAGCAATGAAGTTGAGAGGTGGAGGACTGCCGGCCGGTGGATTTGAAACAATTTGAGCACTCATTTTTGTTGAACTTTTTCCTGGTATTAACGTCAAAGTGTTCGGATGTTAGGAATTGAATTATAAACGGCAACAACCAGAACGCCATTCCTTTACATCAAAGTTAAGGTTAAGTGAGCATGAATGAGCTTAACCCATTTCAAGGAGGAGGCGCGGGAAAGAAATGGCAACTTACAGAGATCCCATTCACTGCTTTGCCCCTTTGGAAGTGCTCGAGCGCCTGCTGGAAATTCGTGCTGAAGCGGGTTTTACTCCCGCCGTTTATCTCCTTTCACCCGATGATCTCGCAGACTACTTCGACGCCTTTGGCTTCGACAGCTATGCATTCAGTGATTCGGAAAGCGAGTTTCACTTTGGAGACTACCGGGCGCCGCTGGCACCAGGTGGCGACCACGCACACAATTCACTGACTGCTCACTAGGGTAACGCAAACTGTTTGTTTGCGGACGGTTGGTAAGAGGTTTCCTGGTGCCCAATGACGCCGTCGAGTCCTATTGCTTTCTCCAACTCAACGTCCGCAAACTAACTGTTTGCGTTACTACACGGCCTTGATGACAAAGAACGTGGCGTCGTCGGTCGAGCCGCGTCCCTCGGTCCACTCCAGCACTTCGTTATTCACCGCCATAATCAGGTCACGCGCGCTCAATTGTTGATTCGCGCGGGCCGCTTCAGCTAATCGCGTGCGGCCAAACTCTTCGCCGTGAGAATTCTGCGCCTCGGTAACGCCATCGGTATATAACACCAGCACGTCGCCCGGTTCAGTCGTCAAATAGTACTCGTGGTAACGAGTGTCCTTGAACATCCCCAGCGGCAAACTACCCTTATCAATAAATTTCGCGTTCCCATCCTTATCCAGTAAGAGCGGCGGATTGTGACCAGCGTTGGTATAAGAAAGCGTCTTATTGGTGGCATCAAGAATTCCGTAAAACGCCGTGACGAATTGATTGCGCTCAATGGATTCCCACAACAAATAATTCACCTTGGCCATCGAGATGTGAGGGGAGTAACCGATGTGTGTAGCCGCTCGCAAACTCGCGCGCAGAAAAGCCATCAGCAGAGCCGCTGGAACGCCTTTGCCGGAAACATCCGCGATCACCAGACCGATCTGGTCGTCGAAAATCTTCACCCAATCGTAGTAATCGCCGGAAACTTCTTCCGTCGGGTAGTTGTACGCGCTGATGTCGTAGCCCTGTAACTCAGGATCTCGGGCCGGCAATAGTTCCAACTGGACCTGTCGGGCCACCTCGAGTTGACCTTCGAGACGTTTCTTCTCAATGAGCTGCTCATGCAGCATTACTTTTTCAATGATGATGGCGACCTGGGAAGCCAACAACATCACCACCTGAAGGTCATCATCCGAATAAGCGTTGAGTTGGTCGCTCTCCAGATCAAAGACACCGATTACTTCGGTGTTGGAGATTATCGGCGCCACCATCTCAGAACGAGTTTCCCTGCGCGCGTTTATGTAAATGGGGTCGTTGCGGACATCAGGTGAAATAATTGGTTCGGCCGTGAGCGCGACGTGGCCGATGAAACCTTCACCGAGTTTAAGGTGCAGGTTGGACAACTCCTCGATGTCATACCCTCGTACAGCTTCGGACTTGAATACGCACGGCTCCTCGCCGCTGGCTACTTTTCCTTTATCGGCGCACTCAACCACAAAGATGCCCGCCGCATCGTAGGGGATAAGCGAATCGAGCGTGTCCATCACAAGGTTCAGGACCTCCTGAAGGTCAAGTGAACGGCTGATCTTCTTGGTGATGTCGAGCAACATCCGCAGCTTGTCTGTGGTTGTTAACCCCGGCAAAGGCAGCTCTTTAATCTGTTCGCTCATGAATTTGGTACCGACTGACCATCATTATCGGAATGGCCCAAGGCGATGAAACAAGTATAAGCGTTGAGGTCGGAAACCATGAAACAGTTATCTTCGTTGCCTACTGGCAGTTTTAAAGTTAACGCTGAAAGCGTTCGCTAATTCAGCCCAGGGTTGAGCGTTGGCAACCCTGGGAAAGGGGAACCTCCCCATTTAGAAGACGCTATTCACCCGTTTAGATGGGGCACTTGTGCCCGTCTTGCGCGGACAAGTCTGCATTCTAAACGGGCCGCCTTTGGCAGTCAGTGGGCGGAACGATAGAGACTCCACAAGCGCGTCACCTTCAATCGATACTCCACAAGCTCACGGCTGACACGAAAATGCCGGGCGATTTGAGCCGATGTCTGTCCTTCATGTACGAACTTGCGCAGCGCCGCATAAGGGACCAGGGCAGCCGCTCCGGTTGCATAGGCAGCTTCTTCATCGACATTTCGGTAGTCTCGGGAAATTGATCGGCCGTGACTATCTTTGGCGGCTATTTTCAAACGGCTGGGTTGATGGCCCAGGAATACGTGCGAGATCTCTTCCATCAGAGTTGCGTGGGTGCGCATCGGATTGTGATTCGGATTGAGAATTACGATTCGCCGACCATCGGGGAGAGGCTGAGAGGCCGCGCCTCCCGACCATTGATCCGACGCCTCACGGAGAAGGTGTTCCGTGGTCTTGTCGCTCAAGCCTTTGATTTGTTGGAAGTCGAGCACGAGTAAATTTGCGAATTTTGCCAGCCGGAATGGATTGAGCGGCGCGGCAGGTCGCACGCGGGCAAAATCTCGAAAACCCTGAGCAAGTATTTCGAATTCACGCCATTTCTGGCCCGGCGGTAAATCAAAATCATTCACACGCAGGATTATAGCTTGAGGGCGTTAAATGCTGGAGTTAGTGGTGGCGATAAGCCGGTTACAGAACCGAGCGCGGTAGCGCCGGATGCTAGAACGACCCAAGTGTTAAGTGAGTATTGCGTACGCCTGCTCGAATAGCCTGTGGCATCCGGCGCTACCGCGCTCGGTTCTGTAAGAAACGTTGCAGGATAAGACGTTCAGCGACGCTTGCGCGGGGTGCCGTGCTCGCTTCGGCTGAATTGTGAGTATGCAACGCGAAACAATTCCGACAGAGCGTCAGCCGTTTCAGGGCTGAGATTACGATCGGCGCGCAGGTGGGCCTCGACAATTTCCGGCGTCGACTCATTAGGGTAATAAACTACAGCCTTCGCTTCGCCTCTCTCTTCCCTCCCGCCACCGAGAATTCGCTGCAAGGGCATATCAAGCCAGGCAGTCAAACGCGCGATGTTATCGGCATCGGGCTTGCCGGTACCATTTTCGATGCGCGACAAGGTAGAGGCCGAAACGTTGGTCTGATCGGCAACGTCGCGCAAACTCAGCTTCAATTCCTCGCGACGACGACGAATCGCCCGGCCAAGTTCTTCAGTATTAATTAACGATTTTGGTTGCCGCGCCATAGCTGGTTTCCCGATAGCACAACCATATCACATCACGGTTTTAGAGGCAAGACTGTGTTTTATAGCTGAAACAGCGAAAGCTACAGAGCAGTGCTCGTTTAGATGGCGCACTTGTGCGCCCCGTACGTTTTTATGATGTTGAATCAGCGGACAAGTCCGCGTTCTAAACGGAGCGATCAGTTGTAGTCGAGAGAGTGACTTCTCACCCGCGAAGATTCTTCGGCTACGGCTGCACGTGCCGCCGCGTTGCGGCCATCGCGAGGTCTCTGGCGCGTGGCATTGCGGCAACGGACCGTTCCACTTGAGGATCGTCGGTGGTGATAAACACGCGGTCAGCCATCTGTCGACCATACGCGGCAGTTACGATGTTGTAGCGGAGCTGCAGCTCGACAAAGGATCGATTGCGTGCGACCAGTGGGCTAAGGCTGGAAAAAACAAGATGCTGGGATACAAATTCTGTGAACGCCTTAAAGACGTCGGCAGTAATTGGAAAATCTGTCGGCTGCAATTCCTTTTCAAAGTTGATGCCCCCGACTCGGTATTGCGGGAACCCGGGGACGCGGCCACTAACCAGTTCGCGACTAAATGCGAACATAGGACTCAGCAGCCGTCGTTGGGGCGTGGTAATCGTTCGCGCGGGTACCGTCTCGTCTGGTGCGATTCCGCCCCCGCCGTAAACTTTCCTGCCATTGTCAGTTTTCTTTTCCGGTCCCGATGGTTTCAGCTCATCCGCTTTCTGATCCAGCCGCTTCGAGCCGCCTTGAGTGTAGTAATCGTAGAAACCGTTGTCGGAATAATCCCTTTGAATCAGACGGCCCGACGGCGTGTAATATTTCGCCGAGGTCAACGTGAGGCCGCCACCGTAATCAAGCGGGATGATGCTTTGGACCAGGCCTTTACCAAAACTGTTTTCACCGACAATCAATGCGCGGTCATGATCCTGCATGGCGCCCGCCACGATCTCAGAGGCCGAGGCCGTACTGTCGTTGATCAGAATCACGAGCGGCAAGGGATCGGCAGATCGATTTCTTGATTTGTAGATATTGTCCCGCAAGCCGTTCCGACCCTTCTGGGTCAGGATCAACTGACCGCTAGGCAGAAACGCCTCCGCCACCCGTATCGCCTGATCCAAAAACCCGCCGGGATTGTTTCGCAGATCAAGCACGACGGCCGTGGCCCCTTTTGAGTGTAACGAGAGCAGCGCATCCTGAAGCTCGTCGGCGGTCGTGTAATTAAATCCGCGGGTCATATCCACGTAACCAAGGCCTGGTTTCAACAGGTACGCGTCAGGCACCGAAGGTTGCGGAACAGCGTCGCGTATTATCTCAACCGTCTGCATCCGTCTGTCGGCGGCGCGCTCGATAGTGATCTTTACGCTGGAGCCGCGAGGGCCTCGAATCTTGTCACGCACTTCTATAGAAGCTTTGCCGGTCATCGGCATACCGTCCACCGCTACTATCCGATCCCCGAACCGCAGACCAGCCTTCGAAGCAGGCGAGTTATGAAACGTCGAAGTGATAAAGGTGTCTGGTTTCTCGCTGATGATGTAGTTCTGGATTGAAGCTCCAATGCCAAAGTATTCTGATCGCTGATCCGTCTTTAGTTCCTCATACTCATCTCTATCGTAGTAGTTGGAGTGTGGATCAAGCGACCGCAACATTCCAATGATTGACGACTTGAAAACCGAGTTGTAGTCCAACTTAGGACCTTCAACATAATTCTCTTGAATCACTCTCAGCGCCTCATCGAAGTCGCGCTCAATCAACGGAATTGCCGGTGAAAGAACACGCGAAATCCGGCGACCAGTTCCGGGAGCGCCGGAGGTGGGCCGGCCAGTGGAACCTACGGGCGACTGTGTTCTCGGTTGTGAAACGACGAG
>JBGTCM010000343.1:0-5877 GCA_041748795.1 Pyrinomonadaceae bacterium | reverse complement strand
AATCCTGGCGGTCTGAGCCATTTCAGCTTGCCTGTCCGTGTGGTTGGGCGGTTTTCAGGTGCGATACGCTCCGGTATTGAGGCTCTAACATCACCGGTGTACCTATTGTCCGTTACGTCATTCGGGTGAGAAGCGATCCAGGGCACCTGGGTCACTTCTTCCCGAAGATCACCCAACCAAGTACGACGCCGAGACCGAGGGTAAGTAACGCAGGAATCCACATCCAACTAAATCCACCGCCTATCCATCCTTGTCCCATCCTGTACTCTCCTGTTCCACCTTGTCCCATCATCCCGCCACCCATTGACCCGGTCATTGCGCCGCCGCCGAAGATCAGAAAAAGCACGACGACGACGACAAACGCAATGACCAGGGGTGTCCTGTTCGATTCATTCATGACATTAATCTCCTGTGTAACCGTGATAGTTGTGGTTGCTAGCTTTGGCTTTTTCCCGCCTTAAGCGCTACACACAAATCGCATCCGGAACGCAACGTGCGCTCAACGGTAAACTGGGCAGGCCTGGGATCTTACATCTTCATTTCCATCTTCTTCGGCATCTCCATCTTCTTACCTGGTTTGCGTGCACCATGCATCCTCGACATCATGCCGAAGTGTTTGAGCAGAGCATTACTGTGCGCGGCCACTTGTTTGGAGTCTGGCGTAGCGGCCAGCACATCTGTCTCGAGCGCACTGACCTGGTCCTTCACCATTGAGCGCTCCTTACCCATCTTTTCCATCATCATCTGCATCTTGGCCTTCATCTCAGCATTCATCCCGTCCATATGTTTTTGGTGGATTGCTTCCATTGCATCGAGGTTATGTCGTAGCTCGGCAACATTTGCCCGCGCGAATTCAACGTCCAGAGCTCCAGGCTTTACTGCCTGATCACGGAGTGTCCTGGCGAAGCCGGACATACTCTTCATGTGAGCCATCATCAGCAGGTGATGCGGCGATTTCATCATCATGGCCATCTCCGACTTCATGCCCGCCATGCCGGCTTTCTTCGGGCCGTTAGTCGGGTGCTTGTGTTGTGACCATGCTGCGGACGGGATTACCAGAAAAAGTAGGATGGCTGTAACTGACAGCAAGGCGCGTGTGTTCTTTCTCATATCGGTATCTTCTCCTCTGATTTGGTTGACTGAAATTCGGGCAGTCAGCTGCCGGGTATTTGCAAACCCTCGATACTCTCCCGCTTCGGTTCTGGTGTCTGTGTCTTAACACACTTAGCGAGTCTCGTAGCGCCACATATGTTCGTGTCTTTGGTGTGTCGAGGACCGCAGGCTTAAGGCCAAAGATAAGGCCATACTTTGTGTGTTTGCGCACATACAAGGCAGTAGCACTTGGTTTATGCTGCGACCACTTAATGATCCTGATGCCAAAAACACCCGTTTTGCCAAGAGCCTTCTACTTGGCTGATTTTGGTTGAAAGTTAGTTAGCGATGCTGAAACGGTTTTCATCTCTTATTTTGGCGCTCGTGATAGCTAGCAGCGTACTGGCTGTCACAGCGCGGCCAGGCAACGAGCACGTCTGCAAGATGGCGGGCATGGCGATGATGCCTGGCATTGAGATGATGGACCATGGCGCGATGGATCATGCCACGATGGATGATGGCAAGTTGGATCATGCCACAATGGATGATGGCATGATGGACCATGGCGCGGTGGCTCATGCCACGATGGACCATGGCATGGAGACGATGTCGGGCATGGAAACCATGCCATGCTGTAAGAAGCATGCCATTCAATCCGTTTCGAGTGAGTCCGGCTCTTCGGAACAGTGCTGCGTCAACATTCCGCATGAGACTGGTCCAACCGGAACAACGTTAGACCTGCGTCGGCCTTCCTTCAGTGTCGCTGTGATTCATCCGGCAGTGGTGCAGTCTGCTCTGGCTGCGCCTAAGCCATACGAGTGCTCGTACTCAACCAAAGTGTTCTTACCCAACCTTCAGGCTAGTTACATCCGCAATCTTTCCATTCTGATTTAACGGCCTCAAGGGCCGTCGTGTGTCTTGTTGCAGTGTGTCTTTGTAATTGAAGGACTCACGCGGACAACAGGCGCGCCGACGTATACGCGTGCGCGAGCATCGAGGGATGAATCTTGATGCTCGCCACCCCACGTGTTTGATGAACCGTTGAACGATTATCCAGTTTTGGGGGAAATATCAATGACAACCGCTGAACTCGAACTACCGACGACGAGCGTCGAAACTCCAAGCACTAGCACTACCATGAAAGCGCTGGTTTATCACGGACCGGGCAAGCGTGCATGGGAGGACAAGGCGCGCCCTACCATCCAGGATCCGGGCGATGCCATCGTGCGGATTACTACTTCGACGATATGCGGAACCGATCTTCACATTCTTAAAGGAGATCTCCCAGCGGTGACCGATGGACGCATTCTCGGCCACGAGGGCATTGGTGTAGTAGAGCAGGTCGGAACCCGCGTCTCGGAGTTTCACGTTGGAGACAAGGTCATCATCTCGTGCGTCACTGCCTGCCTGAAGTGCGACTTCTGCAAACGAGGCATTTATTCCCACTGCCGACATGGCGGCTGGATTCTAAGCTACACCATAGACGGAACTCAGGCCGAGTACGTGCGCATTCCTTTAGCCGACGGGAGTCTCCACCGCTTCCCGGCCGATGGCGATGAAGAGGACATGGTAATGCTTAGCGACATTTTGCCGACAGGTTTTGAGTGCGGTGTTCTGAACGGGGAAGTGAAGCCCGGGGACACGGTCGCCATCGTGGGTGCGGGGCCAGTGGGGCTCGCCGTTCTGCTGACGGCGCAATTCTATTCACCGGCTGCGATCTTCATGATTGACCTGGACAACAAGCGCCTGGCGGTCGCCAAAAAGTTTGGCGCCACCACTCTAATCAACAGCGCGGATGGAAACGCCGCCTATCAGGTGATGAAACTGACGGACGGAGCTGGCGTCGATGTGGCCGTCGAGGCGGTCGGAATTCCAGCCACCTTCGATATCTGCCAGGCCATTGTCGCGGCCGGCGGACGCATCGCGAACGTGGGGGTCCACGGCAAACCGGTGGAACTGCACTTGGAGAAACTCTGGGACCGCAACATTGCGATCACCACACGACTGGTGGACACGGTGACCACACCAATGCTGCTGAAGGTCGTGCGGTCGGGCAAGCTGGAGCCGAGCAAGCTGGTGAGTCATCGCTTCGCGATGGACGACATCATGAAGGCCTACGACACATTCGAAAACGCGGCGAAAGAGGGCGCACTCAAGGTGGTGCTTACGAATGGCGGGCCTCGTTGATGAGAAGGGTTGGTTTTTACTCGAAGGTTAGCGGACAGCAATCCTGCGGGTCCTCAGTTAAGAAATCAACCCTAAAACACATGAACAGGCAAACATCATGACCAGAACAACAAGATTAGTGTTAGTGAGCGTCGCGCTTCTCGCGTTTGCAACAGTATTTGCTCCTCACCTCTACGGGCAATCCGGCGAAACCATGTCGTTAAACAGGAAGGGTATGGCGAGGTTCTCTTCGAAAGTTCGAGTAGGCGACGTGGTGCTGAAGTCTGGTATGTACCACGTGCAGCACGTCATCGAGGGAAATGATCATGTCATCGTTTTCAAACCGGTCACGATGCCCGGTGGTTATCGCGAATACGGGATGAGGGAAGGTAGAGAAGTCGTTAGGTTGAAGTGCCAAATCGAACCAGTTGGCAAATCTGTTAGGAATACCAAAATCCAGCTAGGTCGCAACGCATCTGGCGAACGGGTCATTGAGGCGATCCAGATTGCGGGCGAGAAGGTAAGGCGACTGCCGACGTATGACTGCACAGCAGGGGGTACAAGAACGTGGACTATTCCGACAAGCAAACTATTAACGATCCTGAATGCCGGAGGCCGGTTGGCGCAACAGACGCCACGGAGTCTCTCGTGCACGAGGTCAGGTACGACTTCGGCTGGCCCGTGCCACCGAATGACGGGCTCGCCGTCAACCATGATCTTGAAACGTGTGGGGAGCTGACGGAGTTCGAGCGGCATGGTTCGAGAGTAGAAACATCGTCTTTATACCGGCGCGGCAAGCAGAGCGATTATCAATTTCACACCAGCTAATGAGCAACAAGACACACGCAAAAGCGCACCACGATCGCCCGCTCAAGCTGGATGAGTTTTCGAAACCCGTGCGCCGAAACGCGATCTGGGAATTGCCGCTCGTTAGGGAGTTTCAAGTGAAAGGCGAGAACGTTAGGCACCACGCAGCCGGGTTTTGATTGAACTCCGGTTGACACAGGTGGAAACGATCCGGGACGGGCCAGAAATCTGACTCGGCTCGGTAAGAGATTGAAACGTGGCGTCGCCTGCCGTTGCTCTATGCGGGCCCGCGTCGGCGGCGATTCTGAGTACAACGAGAGGACGGTCCAATGTGTTTTTCAGCCTCAGCCAGTTTCATCGCCGGCACTACGCTATGTGCGGTCGGCGTAGCGACGATCAAAAGAACGGAAGCGAGAAGCGAGCTACCGCTCGCGACGATTCCGCTGATGTTCGGGGTCCAGCAGCTAATCGAAGGCGTCGTCTGGCTGACATTCACGAATGACTTGCCGCTCCTCAAGCAGACGATGACGTATTTGTATTCGGGGTTCTCGCATGTGCTGTGGCCAATTTACGTACCGTTCGCTGTGGGCATCCTGGAAGCAGTGCGCTGGCGCAAGAAGGCGATCTTTGCATTCGAGATCGCGGGGGTCGGGGTGGGTCTGTACCTGCTCTATTTCATCGTGACCCTTCCGGTGGTCGCTGAGGTCGTAGGGAGTCACATCGTCTACGTGTCGCCACATTTCTATCTGATTCCGGTGATGGTGTTCTACCTTGCGGCGACGTGTGTCAGCTGCTTCTTCTCGAGTCACGGGTTCGTAAAGCTGTTCGGTGTGTTGGCGTTGTTGTCCTTCATCGCCGCTTACCTCGTTCACGTCATGGCCTTGGTCTCGATCTGGTGCTTCTTCGCAGCGATCTTGAGTCTCCTCATCTATCTTCACCTCAGATTCAGAAATCTCGGTGGGTTCCCAGGGAAGCAGCGTTTCCGCGAGCCAAAGATTGCAGAGGTGAATTGATGGGCAAGATAAGGGTTGCCGTTAATGGATACGGCGTGATCGGGAGGCGCGTGGCTGATGCGGTAGCGCTCCAGGAAGATATGGAGATGGTCGGCATCGCCGATGTTGTGGGCGACTATCGCTTGCGCCGGGCGCAGGCGCGCGGGTTTGCCATCTACACCGCTCTCGCCGAGAAGCAGGACGACATGAAGGAAGCAAGCATCGACGTGCGCGGCACGCTCGACGATCTGCTTCAGGTAGCGGAGATCGTCGTGGACTGCACGCCCAAAGGCGTTGATGCCAGGAATAAACCACTCTACGAGAGCGCGAACGTGAAGTTCATTTTTCAAGGCGGGGCGAAGCATGAGTTGACTGGGCACAGCTTCGTCGCTTCGGCTAACTATGAATCCGCCGTCGGGCGCAACTCGACGCGCGTTGTTTCCTGCAACACGACCGCGACCGTCCGCACGCTCACGGCGTTGCGCGATGCGGGCTTGCTTAAAAAGGCGCGCGGCGTGCTCATCCGTCGAGCCACCGATCCGTGGGAGAGTCATCTGCACGGCATCATCAACACGATGGTGCCGGAGAAGAAGATTCCGAGTCATCAGGGACCGGACGCCAAGACGGTCGCGCCCGACCTGGATGTGGTGACGATGGCTGTGATGGCCCCGGAGAATATTGGCCACCTTCACGACTGGACAGTTGAACTCGCGCGCGAGGCCTCGCGCGATGAGGTATTGGCAGCTTTCAGTAGTAACACGCGCATCGCCTTCATCCGCGCCAGCGAGGGCGTCACGGCGCTCAACGTCACCGCCGACCT
>JBGTCM010000342.1:0-3484 GCA_041748795.1 Pyrinomonadaceae bacterium | reverse complement strand
TTCGTCGAGAAACAGGGTGCCGCGATCGGCTATCTCGAACAGGCCTTTCTTCTCCGCATGAGCGCCGGTGAACGAACCTTTTTCGTGACCAAACAATTCTGATTCGAGCAGGTTTTCGTTGATGGCGGCGCAGTTTACAGCATGAAAGGTGTGGTCGGCGCGTGGCGATTGATTGTGAATCGCCCGGGCGATTAGTTCCTTTCCTGTTCCTGACTCTCCTCGGATCAGGACGGTTGAACTCGATCGGGCGACCTTCAGAATCATTCGTTTAACTGATTCCATCTTTGGTGATGCGGAAACGATCTCTGAATCCAGCGCATCAAGTCGCTGAAGAGCACGCTCTATTGTTTTTAGGAGAGTTGTTTTGTCATAAGGCTTCTCCAAATAATCGAAGGCGCCACGACGCAAGGCTTCTTTAGCCGAGTCGATTGACCCGTGAGCTGTCAGTAAGATTACGACGATTGACGAATCGATCGTCATCAGATGGTGCAGCAGTTGAACGCCGTCCATTCCTGGCATCATCAGATCGGTCAGTGCCAGATCAAAAGAGCGGTCTTTGGCAAACTTAATAGCTGCCTCGCCTGATGAGGCCGTCGTTACGTCATAGCCCTCACCAGAGAGAATCATCTCCAGGATTTCACGCTGCGACTTTTCGTCGTCTACTACAAGTATGCTCTTACGCGCCATGGTTTTCTAAGGATGAAGGATAGGTAGGACAGACATTCCTGTCTGTCGGTCTTACGTTAGACGCTAGGACAGCAATTCGTGCGTCCTTGCTAAGACCGACAGACAGGAATGTCTGTCCTACTTCATCCTTCATCCTTTATCCCCTCCTCAGTTTTAACCGGCAGGATTATCGTAAAGGTAGTGCCGCTGCCTTGTTTTGACGTTACGTTGATGGAACCATCATGATCATCAATAGCTTTTTTGACAATGGCAAGGCCCAACCCGGTCCCGGTTTCTTTAGTTGAATAATAAGGCTCGAATATTTTAGCGATGTCATCGGGCGCGATTCCTGATCCGCTATCACTGATCTCAATCCTCGCGCGGTCCGCTGATTCTGCAGACAATCTGATATCAACACGACCACTCTCGCCGTTTGTCGCTTCGACACTGTTAATCAGCAGATTTGTAAAGGCAGATCGAAGTGAATCTTTATCGGCCATAACCATGGGCACGTCGCCCTCCACCTCGATTTTCGTTTCGATCCCTCTTTCGGAAGCCTGGCCCACAATTACGCGCAGCGCGTCTTCTGCCTCCACACGTAGGTCCAACAGCTGGAGGTCAAGTGCCGACGGTCGCGAATACTTGAGAAAGTCAGTGATGTGGCGATTGATTCGCCCAACTTCAGATTTGAGTTGTAGCGCCAGGCGCTCAAACGTCTCGCGCTTCGCTTCATCTTCAGGCGCGAAGGAATGCCGCAGGTGGTCCAGAGTAAGATTAATGTAGTTCAGAGGGTTGCGTATCTCATGCGCAATCGCCGCAGCGAGACGGCCGACTACCGCAGCCTTTTCCACCTGGTGTAGTTGAGACTCGAGTTCGCGTGCGCGACCCAGGCGGGCAGTCATGTCGTTGAAGGCCGCGGCGAGGGCGCCCATCTCATCGCGCTGGTCCGTGGGCACCCTCACGTCGAAATCGCCAGTTGCCACCCGGCGCGCGGCGACCGAAAGATCTTTAATCGGCCGCGTGAAGTGCCAAACGAACAGACCCGTAATCAACGTAGTCACCAGCAAGAGGAGAAGTGTGTACAGCGCTGAGCGGGAAGCCTGGCGTTTGAGAATGTCAGTCAGCGAGCTAGCGGAACCCAGCACAACAATTACATACCATCGACCTTCGGTAGTCTCTACAGGGAAATAAAAAGCCCCCGGGTCCCCAGCCTTCGGTGATCCTACCGCCTTGAGCCAATCTGGTAGCTCTTGATTTTCATCCGTGATTTCGATAGCGCTGCTAAGGGGTGGAAGGGGCACCTCAGTGACCTTCGCCTTCCTGGTCGATCCATCTGGGTTCTCACTTGGAACATAGTCCTTGATCAGACTGTCGTAGACGCTCCCATCGCTTTCGACTACAAGAACATTTTGAACGCGCCCGCTCTGCTCGTCGAGCAGAGATCCACGAACATTGCTCCGCATTTGGTCAAGATACTGTTTGCTCGACATACTATTCACTCCGAGCGCAACGCCCGCCATGATTGCCTGCTCCTGCTCAATGATCAGATGAGCATTAGTTTGCACCGAACGCAGGTTCACGTAGTACTGCACGCCCAGCGTCAATCCCAGCAATAATGACAAGAGCAACAGTAGCCGGGCTCGAAAACTATTCAATAGGTGCACAACATTCATGTGAATTGGACAATAACAGCGACTGGAATCGTTGTCACTTTCTGTCTTTCGTCTTATTAATCAGGAACAGTTAGGGTGTCTTTGTTACGAGTTGTGTACAAAAGATTACTTTTCTGTTGCCGGTCGGCGGGTCAGATGGTATAGTCGCGCCGGTCTCGAATCAATGTCCCCAGGGGCCGCCAATTTAGGGAAACTCCCGCCTCTACTTAGCAGGACCCAAGGTCCTAAACAAACCAGGAGTGTTTTCATTGAGAGGTCTTCTGCCTCTCAGGGCTGGGATGGGCTTTTGCGGTACGATCAAGTCAATTTGACGATTGCAAGGGCGTTGCGCGACGAAGAAATTAGGCGAAGCTCACTGATAGTGAGCGGAAATTAACCCTAGGAAAGGTAATATCCCTGATGACTCTGACGAAGAACCACCCCCGAGTATTTCAATTAGCAATCATAGCTTTCATCCTTCTTGTTTTTCCATTTCAAGCTATCGTCCTCGGGAAAAAACGTCAGGCCAGTAAATCCAAGCGTGCGACCACGCGAGAAAAATCAAAGAAAACATCTGCGCGAGACCGTCGTTCGAGTAGCCGTAATGCACGGCTTTCAGCACGCGATCGGCGCGGCCGAAATACTCGGGCGCCTAAGCTGTCTCGCAGGGAACTGCGAAGACAGTCGGCACGAGAACAGTCCTCATCCCTGGCTGCGTTACAGCGCCGGCTTCGCCGCCCATTGACTAAGCGTGAACGCGCGGCGGAAATGCGCCGTCTAAATTCTTCGCGTCGTCGCGAACTCCTCGAAGCTCGTCGCCGCGCCGAGGCTGCACGCCGCGCCGCGATTGCACGTCAACTCGCGCTCGAAAAAGCGATGCGTGACGAAGCGATGGCATTTATCAGCAAAGACGATACGACGGGTGAAGATCCTGAAGTGCGCCGGGTGGCGGTTAACGCCCTCGGCTATCACGCAGGCACAGTAGTAGTGATGGATCCGATGAGCGGAAAGATCTATTCGATCGTTAACCAGGAATGGGCTTTGCGCCGCGGTTTTAAACCGTGTTCCACGATCAAATTGGTCACCGGAGTGGCTGGTCTACAGGAGAACATGATCAGCCCGTTTGAAAACACCAACGTCTCTGACCGCTACCGAATCGATCTTAC
>JBGTCM010000341.1:0-2603 GCA_041748795.1 Pyrinomonadaceae bacterium | reverse complement strand
TCAGGGCGTGCAAGCACGACGGCCGTGAACACCGGCGTTGGTCGGCGCAGTTATTGAAACAGGAAGGCTCGCTCCTGGTCCTGGACGCTTATTTTCCAGAGGCGATATCCCATGACTTGCTTGGAACCATCGCCGTCGGTACACACAGTCTGGAATATTATTGGCTTGATCGGTGGTACAACGTTTTCCGGTTCGCACAGCCAAATGGTGAACTGAGAAACTACTATTGCAATGTTAACGTGCCGCCAACTATTGAGAACGACGTCCTGAGTTATGTGGATCTTGATCTCGACATCCTGGTTGCGCCGGACTATTCCTACCAGATACTCGACGCGGAGGACTTCGAGGAGAACGCCAAACTTTACGGATACTCAGACGAAACTCGCGCGAACGCCGGGCTTGCGGTTGAAGAGTTGGTTAGAATGATCGGGGCGCGCGAATTTCCTTTTAACGAATGACTTCAAAACAACAACCTAAACATTCCAAATCCAAGCTCGACTCGCTAAAGGAACGCTCTCAGCAAGCTGAAGCGGGCGGCGGTCCCGAACGAGTCGAGAAACAACACGCGGCCGGGAAAATGACGGCCCGCGAGCGCATTGAGTTTCTGCTTGACGAAGGCACGTTTGAAGAATTCGACAAGCTCGTAGTGCACCGTTCGCGCGATTTTGGTTTGGACGAACAATTGTACCCGGGCGATGGCGTGGTTACCGGCTACGGGTTAATCGACGGCCGGCGTGTCTTTGTATTCGCGCAGGACTTTACTGTTTTTGGCGGTTCCCTCTCTGAGACTCACGCGGAAAAGATTTGCAAGGTAATGGATTTGGCCATGAAGGTTGGCGCTCCGGTTGTTGGCCTGAACGATTCGGGCGGAGCGCGCATCCAGGAAGGCGTGGTAAGCCTGGGAGGCTACGCCGACATTTTTCTGCGCAACACACTCGCCAGCGGAGTGATTCCGCAAATCAGTTGCATCATGGGGCCTTGTGCCGGTGGCGCGGTTTATAGCCCCGCGGTCACAGACTTCAACATCATGGTCAAAGACACGTCGTACATGTTCATAACCGGACCCGACGTGATTAAGACCGTGACGCATGCAGACGTCACTAAAGAAGAATTGGGAGGCGCACTAACTCACAACCGCATCTCAGGCGTGGCCCACTTTGCGGCTGATTCAGATGAGCATGCGCTCAGGACAGTTCGTGAGCTGCTGTCATTTATTCCTTCCAATAACCTCGAGGATCCGCCGCGAGTTCAGACAACAGATTCTCCGGAGCGCGCTGATGTAAAACTCAATAGCATTGTCCCGGAGGCTTCAAACCAACCTTACGATATTCGTGAAGTGATCAATGCAGTTGTCGACGAAGCCTACTTTTTCGAAGTACAGCAGTATCACGCGCCGAATATTTGTGTGGGATTTGCGCGTCTCGACGGGCGATCGGTTGGCATAGTTGCAAATCAGCCGGCATTTCTCGCCGGCGTTCTGGACATTGATGCTTCGGTTAAGGCAGCGCGCTTCGTCAGGTTTTGCGATTGCTTCAACATACCGATCATTACGTTTGAAGACGTCCCCGGTTTCCTGCCGGGCATTTCACAGGAACACGGCGGCATCATTCGCCACGGCGCCAAGCTCTTATATGCGTTTGCCGAGGCGACCGTGCCCAAGGTGACGGTGATAACTCGCAAAGCTTACGGCGGGGCTTATTGCGTGATGGCGTCGAAGCACATTCGCACCGACATTAATTTTGCGTGGCCTTCGGCGGAGATTGCAGTAATGGGCGCTGAGGGAGCTGTTGGAGTTTTGTATCGACGAGAGATTAATGAAGCGAAAGACAAAGATGCTGCGCGACGGGCGCGAGTTCTGGAATTGGAAGATAAGTTTGCCAGTCCATATGTGGCGGCCGAACGCGGCTTTATTGACGAGGTTATCGAACCCGCGCAGACACGCCCAAAACTGATTCGCGCGTTGGCCTTACTCGAAAACAAACGCGACACGAACCCGCCCAGGAAGCACGGCAACATTCCGTTATAAAGAGGTGTTCAGAGAAAGAGGTGTTCAGAGTACAGCCTTCAGGCTGCTGCTGTGACCACGTAGACTAGCTTCTTCTCCACCGCAAGCTAAAGCTTGAACTCTGTACGCCTGTGGGCACGCTAGTTCTTGCGAGCGTAGTAGCCTTCGCGATAAAGCAATCGCACTTTGTCTTTGCGTAGCTCTGGGTTGATGATTTCGATTTTGATCCGACGGTAAGAACCGTCATGCGAAGCGTTGGTCGGAGTGTAGCCGACGAGGTATTGAGCTCGCAGTTCTTGATCTATCTGGGTGAAGGCGAGTTTGAGTTCCTCAGCCAGTTTCGGAAAAAACGCGCGACCGCCCGTGTGATCGGAAACCTTCTTTAGAGCGCCAGAGTCCAGTTGACCTTCCGGAAACTGTGCATCTCGAATCCCAATGGAATAAACCACGACATTGTTCTTCACCGCCAGGTCGATGACGTTCTGTCGTTTGATCGTACTGCTCGTATCGTCACCATCTGACAAAAGGATAACCGCGCGCCTCGTATTTTCAGGCGCATTGGAAACGTGCTCGTGAATGGTCTCCCACATCGCGTCCC
>JBGTCM010000340.1:0-3600 GCA_041748795.1 Pyrinomonadaceae bacterium | reverse complement strand
ACCTCGGGGGTTACTCGTTATCGTTTGTGGTTGCATCGGTCGTGATGGTGTTGCCCATCTCGTCCGGATTCTGCATTAGCTTTGCGAGTGTTTGCGGCGCCAGCGTTACCTGGACCACACTGCCGTCTCGCTTCTCAATATTGACTACCAGTACGTTAAACTTATCTCCCGCGCTGCGCAGATAGACATAGGTTTGCTGCTCATCGCTGGGCGAAAAAACCTGGACCAGCGGGCTCCAGCCTTCGTTGAGCACGGCACTAATCGAAGCTTTGAAATTAATCATGCGGCCGCGTGAATCGAATTCCTGATCTTCAAAGTAAGCAACTTTCACACTGCCGGCTTCGGCGAGTTGTCGCTTCGGCCCGCCCGCCAGACGGGCTACTGTCGTCGTGGCCTTGATTCCCGCCTTGGCGAGGAATGGAAGGCCTTTGTGCTTGACCTGGTAAAACCGCTCAATCGCTTTAACTACATCGCCAAAATCGTCGCCCTTTGCTTGCGCAACTTGATCAGAGAAGCCGGCGAAGGCGATAGAAACCAACAGGAAGCTGACGGTGAATATTTTCTTCATGGCGTGTGGCCCACGGTCTACTCTTCGTTTTTGCGCGACCTTGATTTGTTTTCGGGTTTGTTCCCTGATTTGACCTCGATGCCGAGGTCAGGCACGCCGAAGTGTCCTTCGAGGGCCGACAGCTTTTCCAGATCCACCGGGCCAACGATATTGACGACAGTAATCTCCTTAACGTCCGTGGCCAGGACCGCGAGCCCGCTAATCTTGCTCTCGCTCGACATAAGGTAGACTTCGAGACTGCCGTCCTTCTTGCTGCTGATATTTACAATTTTGCTCCAGGCCGGATTGCGCAACTGCGTGCGAATCGATTCGAGGTCGGCCTGCGAATATTGGCCTTCCTTCTCAAACTCGAACGACCTCACGTAGATTCCTTTTAGACCATTGATGAGCTCCTTAACTTTTCGCTCATCCTCGTCTTTGCCGGAAAGGAAGCCGGCCGTCATCCGCATCACGCGCTCGTCGATGTTGACATCAACTGTCTGACTCGCACGGGCGGTCAGCGCGTCGAGCTGGCTGGTTTGAATTCTGGGATCTTGAGCCATCGCATTGGCAGCGCCGAAAACGGTGAACACGGCAACTGCGATAATTCTCAATGGCGTCAGGTAAAGTGATTTCATAACTTCTCCATTCATCCTGCTTTGTGTTGATTGTGAATCTCGCTCGCGGAATTTCCCTGAGTTTTCTTCTGAGCTAAGCTCAGCTTCGAACTGGCAAGTCTCAAAGCAATCATCAACTGATCTTTCGCGAGTCTCGCCTCAGCCACTTCGCTCTCCGAAAGTTGCGGCCTTCGTGTCTCCAGCCGCCGAGTTCGATTACCGGCTACCGGCAAACGAGGTCGCGGTGCTGAGGTGGTAGAAGCACTCTCCGGAACCGCGGTCGCTGGAACCTCGGTCGCTGGAACCTCGGTCGCCGGAACACTCGCGGTAAGGTTATTGAGTTTCTTTTCATCAATGGGGCCAGCCGCTGCTCGTGGTGCTTCCGTTGTTTTCTCCTGCTGCAGATTCATCCAGACTCCCAGGCCCAGCGCCACGAAGGCGATGGCCGCGGCAATGGCCAACCCGCGAGCCACGAAGCTCTTACGACCCACCTGAACCTGAGCCGGAATCTCCAGTTCTCGAGGTTCGTAACGCAACGTGCCGAGCATCTCCTCGAGCTGTTGTACATCCGGATCCGGTTTACCGCTCTTGTCCCAAAGATAATCGTCGTTCATAAGCCCTCCTGAAACCCGAGCTTCTCTCGCAGTAGTTTCATTCCTCGATGAAGGTTCACACGTACTGAAGCCGAAGTGAGACCGGTGCGGGTTGCGATCTCTGGTCCTGTCATTCCTTCGACTAGTCGCAGCACCAGAGTCTCGCGGTAAGCATCCGGAAGTGTCCGAATGATTTCCAAAATCTCAGCAGCACGTGTTTCACCAGTCTCACTGCCCCTAATGTCGTCAGTAACTTCAACTGTCTCGCGCGACTTTCGATGGAAGTCCATCGCCCGATTCCGAGCGATCATTGCTATCCACGGACCAAATGCATTCGCGTCGCGCAACGTGTGGAGCTTTTTCAATGCATGAAGAAAAATCTCCTGAACCATGTCTTCCACTTCGCTTCGCGGCATGCGGGCCAGCAGAACTCCATGTACAAGCGGCGCATAAAGACCGTAGAGCCGGCCATAGACATCGCGGTCGCCGTCGAGGACAGCCCTAACCAACAAGGCCTCTGGCGAGACCGTGGGGCTCTGTTCCCGGACCATCTGTGTTTCTGCTCCGGTCATCAGAAGGGAATCCGCCGTTGCCTGGAGTTCATACATGGTGCTGTTTTATGCGGCTTTTCATGCAATTTTCTACGGTTACTGCGTGACACAGTTAAGACGGGAGAGGTTGGAAGAGTGTTAACAAGCTATTACTGAACCGATTAGTCCAAAGTCCAAAGTTCGAAGTCCAAAGTCCAAAGTCCAAAGTCCAGAGTCTTGAACTCTGTGGCTGCAATTCCCTTGGGTTCAGCCTGGACCCAGTCAAACACCGGACTTTGGACTTTGGACATTGGACTTTGGACTCGTTACCGGATTCTCCTGCGAAGAGAGTTTCACCATCTCCTCCGTTGGAGAAACCAGCCGCACACGCCAGACGACGACCGTGGAGACCAGGATCGCGATGGTAGCAGCGACGCCGCCTTCAATTCCGAAGTCGCCTCCTGTTAACCATGCAGGTCCCAGGTCAAACCCTTTCCATAATGGATTTGGAGCGAGGTGACTGCCGCTTACGGGCAGACCGAACACTGATCCGAGGGCCCAGTTCCAGGCCCAGTGAATGCCGAGCGGAAACCACAGGCTGCGCGCACGAAGGAAAGCAACTGAGAACCAGAGACCGGCAAGTAATAGATTTACAACTGGCAACCCATATTCAAAGTTAGGATTCAAGAAGTGTCCCGCCGCAAACCAAACCGACGTAATAATTGCGCCCAGCGCGGCGAGATTTGCGCGCGCCATCGTTTGTAACGGGTAACCTCTAAACAGCGCTTCTTCGGCCAGCGCCGCTACGACAAACAAGATCGCGGTGAATACCAGTGTTTGCACGACGCCCAAGAGCACTGCTCGCCCCGAAAAACTAAATCGCAAACCTCCGCCTGCTGCTCCAATACCGGCGGCGAGAGCGAGCGATGCGATGCCTATCGCGGAACCCACCAGAAAGTGGCGCAGCCAACGAGGATGAAACCATAGACCCAGGGAACGCCAGGGTAGACCCTCGAGCCAGCGCGAGCATACGTAACCCGCGATCAGAGCGGCGCCCAGGACTACGCATCTGTAAATCATGTTCGATAGGAAGTCGTTTATCGCGCGCGTGGGAGCGACCCGGACTGCTACCGCGTATAACACGCGTGCTCCGGTCGTCAGCACGAAGAAAGCGAGGAGGTTAAGACAGGCGAAGATCAACAATCGCCAGCCGCTGCGAAGACGTCCTACCGGGTTGATGAAGAATTTGCGCGGATCCATTAAGGGTGACAAGGAGTGACGGGGCTGAAAGAGCGCTCGCATTCTAGACGATG
>JBGTCM010000339.1:0-4565 GCA_041748795.1 Pyrinomonadaceae bacterium | reverse complement strand
AAAGTTCAATTCTTCAGGCGGGGACACGAACGAATGGAATTGCTAACCGACTCTCAGGCTTGGATAGCCTTTTTTACGCTTACAGCCCTCGAACTGGTTCTGGGCATCGACAACATCGTCTTCATCACAATTCTAGCGGGGAAGCTCCCGGCGGAGCAGCAGAAAAAGGCGCGGCTGGTAGGGTTGTTCCTCGCCATGTTTATGCGCGTTGCCCTTCTCTTCTCACTGTCCTGGCTTATCCGGCTGACGAGTCCGCTGTTTGAAATCCTCGGTCAGGAGATTTCAGGACGCGATCTGATTCTAATCGTCGGCGGTCTATTCTTACTGGCGAAGAGTACGCACGAGATTCATGGAAAACTCGAAGCCGATGAAGGTCACGCGTCCGCTGGCGTTGGCTCTTCCTTCGTTAGTGTGATCATTCAGATACTTCTCCTCGACGTTATCTTCTCGCTTGATTCCGTGATTACCGCCGTAGGGATGGCCGATCATATCGAAATCATGATCGCGGCTGTGGTGGTATCGATCGCCTTCATGATGATCTTTGCCGGCAGCATCGGCAGCTTCGTCCAACGTCATCCCACTGTGAAGATGCTGGCGTTGAGTTTTCTCCTGCTGATTGGTGCGAGTTTAATCGCTGAAGGTTTAGATCAACACATTCCGAAAGGCTACATCTATTTCGCGATGGCCTTCTCGCTGTTTGTGGAAATGCTCAACATGAAACTGCGAAAACCAAAGAAACCGCCGGTGAAACTGCATGAGCCATATATTGAAGGTTGAGAGGACTATCCGCAGATTACGCAGATTCGTGATTTACCAGTAAAGGTATCCATTTTATGAGTGGGGGGAATTGCTCTTAATCGGTGTAATCTGCGGATAGCTTTCTTTGAGACAAAACAAATCAGGCGGCGAGATTAGATTCGCCGCCTGATTAGTTGTACCGACCTTTTCAGAACGCCTATTGCCCTTCCGGGTAAACCAGCGTCAGAGGATCCGGCAGCGGTATCTTCTTGATCGTGCCGTCTTTGGCAACCTTCGTCAGCGTATACTGCGGCTTGTCGGGATTGCCCTTCGTGATCTCGTCGATGTTTCCGACAACGAGTACGACCAGCTTATCCGGTTGAAGGTATTTTTGCGCCACCCGCAGCACGTCGTCTGCGGTTACGGCCTTGATACGATCGCGATAAGTCGCCCAGTAGTCAGGCGCCCGCTTGGTAAACTCATCCTGCGCAAACACGCCCGCAATCTGCGCCGCCGTGGCGAAGTTCCGCGGAAAGACTTCGATCAGAAAGTTCTTGGCAGTTTCCAATTCCTCTGCCGTGACTTTGACCGTGCGCATCCGGTTGATTTCTTCCAACACAATGTCAAGGGCCTGTGTGGTAGTGGGGTTCTTCGACTGGAACGCGGCTCGAAAGACGCCGGGATTGTAAATTCCGAATCCATAGTTGCTGCCCGCACTGTAGGCCAGACCCTCATCTGAACGAACACGGGAAGTGATGCGCGAAGTGAAGCCACCGCCACCAAGAATGTCGCTCATAATACTCAGCGCGTAGAAATCAGGGTTGTCGCGCATAGCTCCGACGTGTCCAATGCTGACGCGTCCCTGATTTACCTCCGTCTTGTTCACTGTATAAACACCGGCCACCGAGGTGTAAGGCATCTTTGGGACTTCCGGGACGGCTTTGTTTACAGGCCAACCCTTCATCGCAGCTTCAAGCTTCGCGATCATGTCCTTGGTATTGAAGTCGCCGGAAACGGCGAAGATGAATCCGCCTGGCTGATAGTACTTCTGGTGAAAGGCCAGCAGGTCTTCACGTGTAATGCTTTCGACCGAGGCTTTCGTTGCCTGCCTGGTGGAGAAGTGGCTTGCACCATAAATCAG
The DNA here is from genome assembly GCA_041748795.1 of Pyrinomonadaceae bacterium. Lineage (GTDB taxonomy): Bacteria > Acidobacteriota > Blastocatellia > Pyrinomonadales > Pyrinomonadaceae > PSRF01. Next base: position 2,686 of record JBGTCM010000339.1, on the reverse strand, counting down.
GCGGTTCCACTCGCGCTCTTCGATGCCAGCGGTGTTGTCGTTGCGCCGCTCCATGTTTTGAATCAGCTGGCTCTTGGCCAACTTGATCCGGTCTTCCTGGAAGCGAGGGTTCTTAAGCATGTCGAAGTAAAGGCCGAGTCCCTGATCGACGTCCTTCGCCAGCAAGTTAACGCTCGCATTCCCCTGGAGCGGGCCGACGTTGCTAAACATCTGGGCGGCGAGAAAATCTGCCGCCTCATCAAACTCTTCCGCAGTTTTCGAGGTCGTGCCGCCCTGGCGAATCTGACTGCCAGTGAGCGCTCCCACGCCTTCTCTCCCGGCTGGATCAAGGAAGGTTCCGGTGCGCACCAGAGTTGAAACATTCACCAGGGGAAGATCGTGATCTTCGACCAGGTATGCAACCACGCCGTTTGAAAGCACGTGACGATACTGTTCACGTTTTGGCGGGGTATAACTGAGCGTGGTGTACTTCAACTCACGCGGGTGCGGGGGAATCTGTTGTTGCGCCTGGGCCAGTAGGCCAGCCGGCGATAGTGCCAACAAAATAAAAGTCAAAAGTGCTGAAAGCGTTCTTCGATTCTTCATGATTACTGGTTACCTCCTTCGAGTTCCTTGAGGCGATCTTCCAGCATCTTTTTGACCACCTTGAAAAAGTTCTGTTTATCGGCTGGGGCTGCACCCGCCTGCTGTTCGATCCGTCCAAGAAACGATCGCAGCTGCTCTGGTTTCGCCTGGCCCAGCATGGCTTTCATGCCGTTAATCTGCTGCTTTTCCTGATCGGTTAGGCCGGCGAGTGCGGGATCTTCCTTTTCGCCCTCCGCCTTCTTCTTCGTGTGGTAAACAGCGATAGTGCGGTTTTCGGGTTTGAAGTAAGTGTTGGCGACGCGCCGGATATCCTCCGGCGTTACGGCCTGATGGCGGGTTGGATCCGTATTGATCGTCTCCCAGCTTCGATTGTTGTCGCGAAGCAGTAGTTGGACCATCAAACCAAAGTTTGACTGGATGCCGCGGAATACGCCGGCGGCATACTGGTTTTTCACCTTCTGCAATTCGTTGGCGTCAACCGGCTCTTTTTGCAGGCGCTCGATTTCCTTGTAAAGCGCTTGCTCCACTTCCTCAGGTGATTTCCCAGGTTTGGCAACACCACTGATTTCAAACAACCCTTCATACTTGCGCGAGTCCTGGCCAGCGCCGGCGCTGTTGGCAACCTGCTGCTGCAAAACGAGGGACTTGTAGAGTCGTCCGGTACGTCCGCTTAACACGCTGCCGAGGATATCAAGTGCGAAACCGTCGGGATGACCACCGGCGACCGTGTGATAACGCACGCGCACCTGAGGGTTGGTTTCCGCGTAAGCCACCATTCGTTTCTCGGCCAGCTGTGGCATCTCACTGGTGCGAACCGGCTCGGGTGGACGCGGTCCACGCGGGAGCGTTCCAAAGTATTTCTTAGCGAGTTCTACAGCACGGGTGGGATCGATGTCACCGACGAGCGCTGCAGTCAGATTGTTTGGCGCGTAGTTGACTGCAAAATATTCCAACGCCTCTTCACGGGTGATGCCTTCCAGATCGCTGGGCCAGCCAACAACCGGCCAGCCGTAGGGGGACGACTGCCAGAACATAGAGTCGAATTGTTCGTTGAACTTTCCGGTCGGGGTACTGTCCGTGCGAAGCCGGCGCTCTTCGTGAACGACGTCGCGTTCCGAGTAGAACTCACGGAAAACCGGATTACGGAGACGATCCGCTTCCATCCAGAACCAGAGCTCCAACTTGTTCGCCGGAACGTTAATAAAGTAGACAGTGAAGTCGTTGCTGGTGCCGGCGTTCATTCCCGAGCCGCCCGCAGTAGTATAAATGCGGTCAAACTCGTCCTTCACCATGATGTCCTTTTCCTTCCTGGTCAGTTCGTCAAACTTGGTGAGCAGCTGCTTGTGACGTTCTGAACGAAACTTAGGATCCTTGGCGTCGGTAATCTCGCCGTGGCGCGCTTTGAGAATCAATGCCTGCTGTTCCTGTCGCAGCTCGGCGCGGACCTGATCCATTTCTTTGATCAGTCTTAAATTTTCTTCAATATTTTTAGTGCCGATCGCATGCGTGCCTTTGAACATCATGTGCTCAAAAAGATGCGACAGCCCCGTGATGCCGGGGCGCTCGTTGACCGAGCCGACCCGTGCAACCCAACCGGCGGCCACGTTGGGATCGCCCTTCCTGGGCACCAGCAGCAAGCGCATTCCGTTGTCCAGGACAACTTCCTGGACCGGCACTTTCTGAGCGGCCACGACGGAGGCGCACAGAAGAAGCGTGATAAAGCTAAGAGAAATTCGTTTCATTCTGATAATCCTCGTAGTTAGTTCCGAGATTTGGAGTTTGATCTGAGATTGAAGCCTTAGATCAGTGTCTGAAGAGCGGCAATAATAACAGCCTTAAAATAATTGTCCAAACCGCCACGAGCGAGTTTGTCTGACACTCTTCAGGAAGCTCTGATTAAGTTGATCCTCAGTTCGATTTGCCTTAGCCCGCGGAGCGCGGCGTCGGCGTAAAGCCTGGGGTGGAGCGAAGCTTTGCGAGTTTTTGTCAAAAGTTGTGTATGGCCAATCATCAGGCAGCGACCTTGTGAGCTTTCACTAGCAGTCCGTCTTTGAAGCTCCAGCCTTGAATGACATGGCCCAGGAACTCACTTCCTTTGAGT
>JBGTCM010000338.1:0-2008 GCA_041748795.1 Pyrinomonadaceae bacterium | reverse complement strand
AGCGCCGGAGGGCGACCAGTGGCTGCACGAATTGAAGTTTGACGGGTACCGGATGCTCGTTCACTTGCAGGCTGGCGAGGTGCGATTCTGGAGTCGAAACGGCAAAGACTGGACAGAGAAGTTTGGGAATTTGATCAAGGTCCTGAAGGCACTTCCGCTGAAAACAGCAATCCTCGACGGAGAGGTTGTGGTGGTTGACGATAAAGGCCGCAGTAGTTTTCAAAGGCTGCAGCAATCAATGGGCGGTGGCGCCGTTACTTTTGTCTATCACGTTTTTGACGTTATCTACCTGGACGGCTATAGCCTTCTCAGGACTCCTTTGCTTGAGCGTAAGGCGGTACTCGAAAACCTGCTGGCCCCGGACAAATCCAAGGGCCAATTGCGGTATAGCGATCACGTCGTCGGCAACGGCGAACAGTTTTTCAATCAGGCCTGCGAATACGGCATCGAAGGGATTATTTCCAAACTTGCTGATTCACCTTACGAGTCAACGCGAAACAAGAACTGGCTAAAGGTGAAATGCAACAAGCGGCAGGAGTTTGTGATCGCGGGTTACACGCCTTCGAAGAAAGGCTTTCCCGGATTTGGTTCCCTCGTCCTTGGTGTGTACGAAAAAGGAAAACTGATTTACGCCGGACGTGTTGGCACTGGATTCAGCATAAAGCAGCGTTTGGAATTGCAGGAAAAACTGGATCGGATTGCGCAGCCGGCGATGCCCTTTGCGGTGAAGCCAAAAGACCCGGGACTGCGCGATGCGCATTGGGCGAAGCCAAAGCTTGTAGGTGAAGTTGAGTTTACAGAATGGACTGACGAGGGCTCGATCAGGCATCCGTCGTTTCAGGGGTTGCGTGCGGATAAGAAGGCGACAGAGGTTGTCCGGGAGAATGAATCTTAATCTCACTGATAACGTTCGCGGGAGGCACCTCCTTGGAGTGCGGCGGCCCGGCGCCGCTTTGGCCCGCGACGGCCTGGCGTCGCTTTCGGGGCAGCACTAACTTTCTCGAGTCGTGGAGGCGCGGCAATGGCCAAAGCGCCGACAAGGCGGCGCACTCCAAGGAGGAGCCTGATTACTTGAGATCTTCCTTAATCAATTCCTTGTTAATGGCAACCGCCGCTTGCGCGCCCTCCGAAGCCGCAACGATTACAAACTGAACCAGCTTTGACGCGTCCCCCGCGGCATATAACCCGGGCACGCTCGTGGTTTCATAATCTCCAGTTGCGACGCATCCATCGTCTGTAAAAGCACACCCAAGCTGGTTCGCGAGATCCGAACCCTGGTTATGTCCGGTGCTGAAAAATAAAGCTCGCCTCTCAAGCCGCTTGCCATTAGCGAACACAATGTATTCGAGGGCCCCGTCTTTTCCTTCAAGCCGATCGATTTTCTCCTCGCGTACCTCGATGTTGTCCCTGTTCAGACGCTCCGCCTGTTCCGGCGTCAACTCTGAAGGTCCATCGGTGCAAAGAACCAAATCGCGACTCCAGAGTTTCAACTCGATCGCCAATCCCGAGCCATTTTCTCCTTTTCCATATATGGCCAGGGGCTGATCGCGCATTTCCCAACCATCGCAGTAAGGGCAATGGAAGACGCTACGGCCGTAGAAGTCCCGAATTCCACCAAACACCGGTAGTTCGTCTACCACGCCTGTCGCCAGTAATAGTTTGCGCGTCGAGACGCGTTCGCCGTCGCTTAGGGTCAGCTCAAAACCATTGGGCAAGTGTCTCGCCGACGTGACTTCGGTTTGTCTAAGTTCGACCGTTTCGTAAGGCCGCAGTTGTTGTCGCGCAATTTCGAGAAACTCGGCCGGCTTGATGCCGTCGCGAGTTAAGAACCCATGAAGTCCATGCGAGGCTGCATTTCGTGGCTGGCCTCCGTCGCAAACAAGCACACGTCTTCTGCATCGCCCTAGCACCAACGCCGCGCTTAAACCGGCCGGACCGCCACCAACAATGAGGACATCGAACGAAGTTTCAGCCATCGAGAATCTCCAGTTAGCTTTACTTGAGCAGA
>JBGTCM010000337.1:0-2817 GCA_041748795.1 Pyrinomonadaceae bacterium | reverse complement strand
ACCGGCGCCGACGGCAAAGCGACTGTTAAAGTCGAATTGCCTGACAACTTAACGACCTGGCGGGCCACCGCGCGCGGTGTGACATCCGACACCAAAGTCGGGGCAACCAAATACAAAGTTCTCGCACGCAAGGACGTCATCATGCGTCTGGAAACGCCGCGCTTCATCACGCAGGGCGATACGGTCACGCTGTCCGGCATTGTTCACAACTATCTCAACGCCGACAAGTCGACTCAAATTTCTCTTGAAGTCACCGGCGCGCAGCTTCAGGGCGCTCCGCAACAGACCGTCAACGTGCGAAAGCAGGGCGAGCATCGTGTCGACTGGCAAATCTCCGCGGCAAATGTCGGGCAGATTACGCTGCTGGCAAAGGCCTTGACCGATACGGAGTCAGACGCAGTCGAAGTCCCGTTGATGGTGGTACCGCGTGGTCTTCACCAGGTGAAGAATGAATCGTGGACGTTTGCTGAAGAGACTGCCGATAAGACGTTTTCCATTGCTCTGCCGGCGGATGCCGATCCGCGTGCGCGAATTCTTCGCATCGAGATTGCGCCTTCGGTGGCCGGCTCGCTTTTTGGCGCGCTCGATTATCTGACAACCTATCCTTACGGCTGTACTGAACAGACCATGTCGAGTTTCCTGCCTAACGTGATCGTGTCGCAGGCTTTAAAAGACGTGAAGACAACTTCCCTTCGGAACAGTAACGACCTGGCGAAGAAGGTTAAGAAGGGCATGGACCGCCTATACGCGTTCCAACACGACGACGGCGGATGGGGTTGGTGGAAGGATGACCAGAGCGACCCGTTTATGACTGCCTACGTTGTCAGTGGACTTACGTGGGCCAGGCAGGGCGGTTATGACGTGTCGGATGACCGCATCGGCAAAGGCCGCGAAAAGCTGAAACGGATGCTCGACGAGGGAAAAACAGAAGCCGGCACCGTGATCGATATGGAGACACGCGCCTTCATGGTTTACGCGATGGAGGAAAGCGGTGGCAGCGAAGGCCGCCACGTCGAGATGGTTTTCAGCGAACGCGGGAACTTGCAGCCATACGGCCGGGCTTTGCTGGCGCTGACTTTGAAGCAACGCAAGGATGAGAAGCGCGCTCGAGAGGTCGCAGCCGAAATCGAGCGGACGGCCACGTCTGACAGTTTCTATACGACCTGGGAATCGAAGCGTAAACCGATGCTCGATTTTGCGGAGCAAAACGACACCGAAGCAACAGCGTTGTCTCTGAAAGCACTGGCACGCATCAAGCCTGACAGCCAGTTGCTGCCTCGGGTTGCGCGTTGGCTCGTTTCAAATCGCCGGAACAGTCATTACTGGAGTTCGACGAAGGATACTGCGTTCGCCATCTTCGGTCTCACCGATTATTTGAAAGTGAGTCGTGAGCTTTCGCCAAACTACGACGTTGAGGTCTATCTAAATGGTGAGAATGTTTTGACCGAGCATGTATCGTCGCCGTCACAAACATTTTCAATCACACGCAAGGCAACTGACGTAGCCGTAGCAAACGAGGTACGCATAGTTAAGCGTGGTTCAGGCCTGACTTACTTCACTACTTCACTCGATTACTACACAGGCGAGGAAGACGTGGCGGCGCGCGGCTCAGCTGATTTGAACGTCACGCGTGAATACCTGCGTCTCAAGGTGGTCGAGGATGGTTACAAATTGAAATGGCAGACGGAGCCCTTACGAGGCGAGATTCGTTCCGGCGACATGTTGGTTGTGAAGTTGAGGATCAACGGCTCCAAAGCTCGCCACTTGATGATTGAGGATCCGATTCCAGCCGGCGTCGAACAGGTTGAGAGTGTTGGAAATCTCAATCTCGATTACGGCACCGGACAGGATTGGACAGACTGGTACAGCTCCAGGGAGTTTCGCGACAACCGGACCGTGTTCTTCCTCGACTACTTCGACGGAGATGCGACGTTCCAATACGCGATACGTGTTCAGGTGCCTGGGCAATTCCGTGTGGCGCCCACGCGGGCTGAATTGATGTATCGGCCGTCGACTCAGTCAAACGCTGCTTCGGGAAGAATGTCCTTCCTGGATCGAAAGTAGGACAGGCATTCCTGCCTGTCATAGATGGAGGAGAAGGATGTGGGGTGTTCTTGATCCATACCATTCTCTAGCTAGAGTCCGACAGACAGGAATGTCTGTCCTACTTAACGAGGAACCTAATGTTGACAGAAACATTTAATTCGATTGCGACCGCTGCTCGAACGGTGCTGAAGAGCTGGCGTTCGATGCTACTGATTGCCATCGTCTACGCTGCCTTCCTGGGTGCTCTCTACTCTTTCATCGCCGTTCGAGAAGCCAGTGTGGCGCAAGTGATCGCCACGTTTACCCTGGCAATCGTAGCTCCTCTGCTGTTCTTCATCTTGCAGGGGATGATCATGGGAAGCATCGCCGCGGGCGACGATACGAGCGTAGGTTCGTTGTTAAGGCGAGCTCTCTCGAATTTTTGGAAGCTGCTGTTGATCAGCTTGCCGCTCATCGCCCTGGCAATTCTCATTGCTTACTTGCTGGCAAAAGCACAAGCCCGTTTGGGCACCAGCATTACGGAGACTGCTACAGAGATTCCGCGACGCCTTGCTGTAGGTGCGCGCGAACCCGCCCGGCCGGTTGATTGGAAAGCGGCGATGGTAGCGACGGTCCGCTATTTGACGTTTGGTCTTTTCCTGCCTCTGGCGGCGATTCATCTATGGCTGGCCGCGTCTCGTGAAGGTCTGGGGCACGCGCTCAAAAAGATAGGAAGTCTGTTAGCAAGGGCTTTTTCTCCTCGTTCTGTTCTTGTCTATGTGCTCGGTTTCA
>JBGTCM010000336.1:0-4377 GCA_041748795.1 Pyrinomonadaceae bacterium | reverse complement strand
CCAGCGTTCGCGCGGGTTATGAATCCAACGCACGATGTATTCGAAGTTGCTTTTCTCGCCCACGCGCTGGAGGTTGGCGGCAAAGTCTCCACCGATTGGACTGTCCGCATCGCCGATTGAATGACAACCAAGACAACCGCGAGTTTCAAAAAGCTGCTTGCCCTTGGCCGCATTGCCGCGACCTTGTTCCGGTACCTTGCCGTCGAAACTCTCCTGCCAGAGATACGCGGAGATTGCCTTGATTTGATCCGCTGCATCACTGTCAGGCTTTACTCCGTGGCCATCTTCGGCGGCCGCAAAGCGCCAGAAAGTCGGCATCTTGGTCCCGGGACGAAAGTCCTGAGGATTCTCCAGCCAAACAGGGAGCCATTCTTTTCGCAGTTTCAACCGGACGTCTTTCAGGTTCGGCCCAATTTTCTTCTGGTCCTGCATTAAATACTTCGATTGCAGGTTTAACTGGTCCTTGCGCGCAGCTAACAAACTGTTGGTCACTCGAAGCGACTCTGCGTGGGCCAACAACCTTTGGGCCTCGGTATCGTCAGCCGCCTGGTTGGCTGCTTCGGTGTCTTCGCGAATCAGTTTCTCATTCGCTGTAATCTGATCCTCGAGCTGTGTAGTAGTTTGTCGCGAAGCGGAAAGCGCATCGGATTCGCGATCGAAGCCTTCGTAACGATGGCAGCCCATGCAGCCACGCTCGGCGAAAAGATCACGGCCCAGGTTCAGGGTGTCGGCGCCCTGTGTTACGCGATCTCTGGCGTGGCACTGCTGGCAGCCGGCTTCAATGTTTTCACGTTCGAATAAGGGCCAGAGCCAATACTTGTGACGGCCATGCCCTTTAACCTCGCCGGTGGTAGCCCGGCCGTTACCCCAGTGACAGCCCGAGCACCCGAAGCGATCCGGATTGTGAATTTGAAGCAGTTCCTTACTTGGATGACTAACGAAAGCCCTCGCCAGGCTGTCGGGTTTCTTTCCTGGTCCATCAGGAGCCAGGTCTTCCGGTTTCAAATTCAGTGGTTCACGTATGCCGACGTGGCAAACCTGGCAACGGTCCACAATGCCTGCCGAGTTTACGCTGATCTGGTGCGCCAGAATTGAGTAGTCGAAGGTATCCATCTTGCGGATTAGTCCATCGATTTGAGCGGGGCCTAATCCGATCACGTGGTGTTTCAGATAGTCATCACGCTTCTTGGCGACTTCGGTTGGCGTCTTGAGAATCTCCGCTTTGCGTCCAAGAAGTTGTGCCTTTTCATCGCGCAGATCGTTGTAAAGTTTCTCAAGCTGAGAGTAGTTCATTTCCTGGCTGGAGGTTTTACCCGAACCATCCCTGGCCGGAAGTTTTACTTCAACCGTCTCATTCTTTGTTTCTTCAGCCTCACGGCGATACTTGTCTTTCGTCGAACCCTGGGCGGTCTCGATGTTGTAGGCAATGACGGTGAGGTGTCCGCGCTGGTTCTGAAAAGGGTCGGTAACCGCATCCAGTTGCTGCTGGATGTTTCTTACCTTGTGATCAATGTCCGCCACCTCAGGCTTGACCTGATCCAGCGCAGCCCGAGCCTCGGCATCGAGCTCCTGGTATTCGGAACTCTCTTTGACCTCTGCTTCAGTCTTCCCTGCTTGCGGCTTGATGCTCTTGAGGTAGCGCGTGTAGCGGCTGACGAATTCCTGTTGCATTCCCTTCCACGGTCGTTGACCAAAGGCCTCATCCCACAAGGCCCAGGCAAGTGAAATCGTGAGCAGCAACGCGCAAATCAGCATCCAACCGCTCGTGGACTTACTTACGATCGGATCGCTTGCCGGCACCGGCGGCTCATTCTTTACTAACGACTCGTTGGTTTCGGGAGTGTCTGCCACTCGAAAATGTCCTCCGCCCTCATTCACACGTTGAACCAGGGAGTCACCCAGACGTACTTGATCGTAAACACCAGTCTCAAGATCAGCTTCACGGGCATCGCCAACAAGACAGTGATCGCAAAAAATTGGAAAGTCATGTACTGCAGCAAACTCGTTCGAGACAGCAGCTTCTTTTCAAACTCATCGGGTGTGGTCATCCACAACTTGACGCGTTTCCACCACGGCAGCGAACGGTCAATCCTGTCGAATCCGCCACGCAACATCAGCCAATGGAAAAAGAGCGCGCCTACCAGGAAGAAAAGCGATACAACGATGAGGCCGAATATTGCTTTCAGCACCCATGATGACGACAGCATGGTCAAACCTGCCATGTCCGCGACAATGTCGTGCAGGTCGCGGTTGCGATCGTAGACCACGGCGTTGTGGTCCCAGGTCTGGCCGGGCCAAAACCAAATCCAACCAGGACCTCTAATGAACGTACCGATAACAATCAGCAAAATCCATTGGAGGAAACCGATGGCAAACATGCCCACCGCAAACCGGCGCTGTCTGAACGTGTAATAACCGTTGCCCAGCGGGTTGGAATCCACGTATGGAAATACCATCAAACCGACCATGATCAGTGAAGGCATAACCACGCCGGCGATCCAGGGGTCAAAGTAGACGAGCATCTCCTGCAACCCGAGGAAGTACCATGGGGCCTTCGATGGATTCATTGTCAGGTTGGGGTTTGCTGGTTCTTCGAGAGGCGCGTTGAGGGTGATCGACCAAACAAACAAAATGATGGTGACAATCACTGTCGCCAGGAATTCTATGCGCACCAGGTAGGGCCAAACGTGTATCTCGCGCGCCCAACCGGGCCGCCATGGCTCAACTTTGCGATGATGTGATTTCGCGAGCTTAGGGTCTTCCTCGAGTTTTGCGATTAGCTGGTCATTTGCCTGTGACTGCCTTACACCCAGCCACGTGAAGAAAGGCACCAGAAACAACATGGCGACGATGGGGACATTGTCGGGCGCTGACGAGATCTTCCACAGTTGGTGCCAGTCCTGGACGGACCATACGGCGAGTCCGACCAGGACGACAACCACCAACAGGGTTATCAGCTTTCCTTTGCTTAGTGCAAAACGTTTTGCCATGCGTTCAGGATTCGTTGACTGCGACTGCAACAACCGCCTTCAGAGAACGTTACTTTTTCTTGACTGCTTTCATTTCCGGTTCAAGCATTACCGGAGCCGGACCGGAAATGCCGCCGTCTTTTCTTATCCGCCAGAAATGGACAGCCATAAAGATCGAGGCTACCAATGGAATGCCGATACAGTGCCAAATATATGAACGCAGTAAGGCATTAGAATCGACAATAGACCCGCCGAGGAGCCCAAACCGGACATCATTAAATGGCGTCATTCCCAACTGGATGCCGAACGGTCCTTCAGAACCCAACATGGGTGTGGCTCGAGCCATGTTGGTGCCGACAGTCACAGCCCAGAAGCCAAGTTGATCATCCGGCAGCAAATATCCCGTAAACGAGAGCAGTAGGGTTAGCACGAGCAGCACGACGCCGACACACCAGTTAAATTCTCTCGGGCGTTTGTAAGATCCAGTGAGCACGACGCGAAACATGTGCAGCCAGGTTGTGATCACCATCAAATGGGCTGCCCAGCGATGCATGTTCCGAAGTAGTTTGCCAAAAGGTACGTCATGTTCCAGGTAAAGAATGTCCTTGAACGCATCCGCCTTGGTCGGATGGTAGTAAAACATCAAGAGCACACCTGTGAACGTGAGTACTATGAACAGGTAGAAAGTGATGCCGCCCATTCCCCATGTAAATGGATAACGTACTGCGTCGCGATTGATCTTTGCCGGATGAAGATGAAGGAAGACGTTTGATAAAACCGCTAAGGAGCGATTGCGCGGGTCTGAACGATCATGAGAGACGCGAAAGATTGACTTCCACAGTTGGGTGTCCTGAGGATCTTTATAAGTCTTGGCTTCTTCAACGGCGCGTTCTTTTAAAGACGTTGCGCCTTCACGCACCTTTCCCACGAGGCTCGTGTTCGCCTTCTCTCCTTCGGTCAATTGTTTCGGGTCTCTTTTGTCTGGGGTTTCTTCCATGGTTCTCGTTCGAGATCACAAAATCAACATCATCACAACGGAATCGAAGCACCCGGCTCATCGAACTCGTTCTTTTCGCCTTTGGTCCAGTCATAGAGTCGCGCGACGTCAACTACGATCTGGCCTTCGGCGTCTATTTCAACGTGAGCGCGATCCATTGGTCGCGGTGCGGGGCCCTCGAAGGCTATTCCTTCGCTGTCGTAACCACTGCCGTGACACGGACATTTGAACTTGTTCTCGCTTGCCTTCCAGTCAGGCGTACAACCCAGGTGAGTGCAGCGGGCATAGATGACGAATAGCCGGTCGGACGTCTTAGTGACCCAAATACGATACTGCTGCTGCCATTTTGTATCCACGCCCAGAGCGTAGTCATCCGGGGAACCGATTCGAAAAGTTGTGGGTGGCTCAGTG
>JBGTCM010000335.1:0-11789 GCA_041748795.1 Pyrinomonadaceae bacterium | reverse complement strand
GAGGGCTTGAGCGAAAGGAATGCGAACGACATCAAGCAGTTCATCCTCTTCCAACCGCTGCTGGGTTTGAGTCAAATCTGTCGCCAGGTAAACCCACATTTTCTCTTCAAGAAACCCGGGAGAAACAAAGAATTCTGAGAGTTTTTCCAGTTGGCCGGCCACGCATCCCAGTTCTTCTTCCAGCTCACGGGCGGCTCCGTGCTCAGGCAGTTCTCCGCGTTCCAATGTTCCTGCCGGCGCCTCGAGCAAATAACGCACAGCTGCATGGCGATATTGCCGCACGAGGCCGATAGTGCCGTCGGCAAACATGGGAATTATGACGGCGCTGCCGGGGTGATGCACTACTTCGCGCTGATAGGTCTTATCGCCCTCGCGGATTGTGTCGACAGTCACTTGAACGACTCTTCCGCTAAACACTTCCTTGCTGTCGAGAATTTTTGGGCAGTCGGTTGAAGACATTTTGTTTTTTCCTTTTTGAAACGTCACAGGCGTATAGAGTACAACCTTCAGGTTGCGTGTTTGGTGACCACGTAGATGACCTGTAGCCAAGGTCGCAAGCTAAAGCTTGTACTCTATACGCCTCTGGATGAGCGCTTTAATTTCTCCCAGCAAGTAGAGCGAGCCGGTTACACCAATCAAGCCATTCGCAGGTGTGATTTCGTTCGCTTTCTCAAATGCCTCTGAGACGGACGAGGTGGCGACAATCTTTTCGCCTGCGGCAAACTCCTTCGCCATCTGCAGCAATTCGTCTACGCCGGCAGACCGGGGATTGTCGGCCCGAGTAATGATCAGTTGGTCTGCCAGAGGGAAGAGAATTGTTGCAATCTCTTCCAGCTTCTTATCCTTCATCGCTCCGAAAACTAACGTGATTGGGCCGGTGAAAAACTCTTGGAGATACTCACGCAGCGCCTGGGCGCCGGAGGGATTGTGAGCCCCGTCCAGCAGGAATGAAGGCGCACCGCCCAGTAGTTCCAATCTGCCTGCATGTTTGGCGCTTTCGATGCCCTGGATTATTGCGGCATCGGGAATATCAAATCCGAGATCGCGTAACGGCTGCGCAATTTGAAGGGCCACGGCAGTATTCAATACCTGATATCGTCCGCGCAGCCCGAGTTGAACATTGTCATAGCGGCCAGCCCTGGTTTCGAAGGTCACCCTGAAGCGTCCATCCGGCGTTGCATCCCGAATTGCCGCCCGTTGCTCATCGACGAGGTTGGGCGTGACGCCCGTCTCATCGCACCTTTGAAGGATTACATCGAGCGCTTGCGCAGGTTGTGGGGCGATTATCGCGGTGGTTCCCGGGCGAATAATTGCGGCCTTCTCCGACGCAATCTCTGCGAGTGTCTCCCCCAAATACTCCTGGTGATCTAACGCTAATGGAGTGATCGCAACAATGTCTGCTTCCGCGACCGTTGTCGCGTCCAGACGTCCACCCAGTCCAGTTTCCAAAATTGCCAGCTTTACGCCGGTATCCCGGAAGGCAAGCAGCGCAATAGCCGTAACGTGCTCGAAGAACGTTGGCAGTGCTTCGAGTTCTCCCTGGTCCACCAGATCGTCAGCCGCCGTACGCACTGTCGTTGCAATCCGAGCAAAATCATTCGGCGAGATTTCACACCCGCCAATAACAATTCTCTCCGTTATGGAAACCAGATGTGGTGAGGTGAAGAGGCCGGTTTTAACGCCGGCGCTTCGGCAAATCGAATCCAGAACTACAGCAGTGGAACCCTTGCCGTTTGTTCCGGCGATTTGAACTGATGGGTACGACTGTTGAGGATTACCGAGTTTGTCGAGGAGTCTCTTAGTGTTCTGCAGGCCCAGCTTCATGGCCAGCGTCTCATGCCCAAGGCTTAGCAGGTAGGCGAGCGACTCCGCGAAATTCATCCGCGCATTAAACAACCTGGCGGCGTAAACCGCAAAAGCACTCCGCAGATTACACAACGGCGAACACGATCCACTAATCACACCAACAGGCACCAAAGCTAAACTTCGTGTTGGTTCGTGTGATTCGTGGATCGTATCTATTCGATGGAAACCAGAGGGATGGTCGTGGATGGATCCGGCGCTACCGCGCTCGGTTCTGTAGTTAAGTTACTGTTCCGAGGAGGTGCGGGTGCGCAAGCGGTCGATTTCGGATGTAGTATTGATTTCAGGATTGAGCATGAAATTGAGTAATTTGATGATGTAGTCTCTGCTCTCTCTGCGATCAACGATGGCATCGATCATGCCGTGGTCCAGCAGGAATTCTGATCTTTGAAAGTCTTTGGGAAGCTTTTGGCGAATGGTCTGTTCAATCACTCTTGGGCCGGCGAAACCAATCAGTGCTTTGGGCTCAGCGATCACCACGTCACCGAGTGTGGCAAAGCTCGCGGTTACGCCGCCGGTAGTTGGATCTGTTAATACAGAAATGAACGGAAGCCGAGCCTCATCCAGGGAGGCGAGCGCGGATGCGATTTTCGCCATCTGCATCAACGAGAGCGCGCCTTCCTGCATGCGAGCGCCACCTGAAGCGGCATACACGATCACCGCGCCATGTTCTTTCAAGGCGCGCTCGATTAAGCGAGTGACCTTTTCACCTACGGCAGAACCCATGGAGCCGCCGATGAATGCCATGTCCATCGCCCCGGCGAAAACCAGATGATCTCCTACCTTGCCGCGTGCGTTCACAATGGCCTCAGGCACGCCGGAACTCGCCGTGGCCTGCTTCAATCTTTGCGGATAAGGCTTGGTGTCAACAAACTCCAGGGGATCAATCGAGATCACTTCGTTATCAAGTTCCTCAAACTTGCCATCGTCGAACAGCATTCCCAAACGCTCGCGCGCACCAATGCGGAAGTGATATCCACAATGCCGGCAAACCTGGAGGCCTTCTTCCAGCTCCGGCTTGTAAAGATGCGCGTCGCACTCGTCACATTTGACGAAGACGTTCTCGGTTTTGACTACGCGTTCCTCTGGCGGAACGGCCTCGATTTGTTTGTTCTTTTTACTAAACCAGGCCATACGAGACTTAATTAGGAACTAATCGTTTGTCGGGTTCTTTTTTGGTATGGGTGAAAGCGTAACACAGAAACGGATCGGGCATGAACAGGGAAGTCGTTGACCGGTGCGCGTCCGGGCCCGGAAAAACGCGAGTTCCCCGGGAAATTCTCAGAATTCAATCCCTTGCTGGGCGCGGATCCCGGAGTTGAAAGGGTGCTTGATTTCGGTCATCTCGGTGACCAGGTCCGCAGCTTCGATCAGCGCGGGGGGCGCGTCGCGGCCCGTAACCACGATGTGTAGGGCGGGCTGAGAAGTGCGAATACTGCGAATTTCTTCGAGCACTTCCTCTACAGGCAGCAAGTCATAACTCAGGACATACACGAGCTCATCGAATACGAGCAGGTCATAGTCTCCGGTCCTCATCTTCTCAACACATAGGTTCCAGGTCTGGCGAGCCGTCGCCCGATCCTGCTCCGGGTTCTTTGTGTCCCAGGTGAATCCATCGCCCATTGTGTGAACTTCGATGCCCAGCTTTTCCGCCGACTCATGCTCACCGTAACGATCGTTGCGGGACTTCATAAACTGGATCATGCAACAGTTCAAACCCCGGCCGGCGGCGCGCATCATGAGGCCCAGGGCGCAGGTTGTTTTACCTTTACCGTTGCCTGTGTGGACCATCAACAGCCCGCGGGTCTTTTCCTGGTAGTCTTCGCGGCGCCATTTATACTTTTTTTCCATTGGGGATTTGGGGTTACCGAAACCTATGTGTGCTTGCGGATAGGGCAAGCGGACCAAGGCGTCCTCTCAGGTAGGGACATAAAGAAATGTTGGTGTGCTCTCAGGTAAGCAAACCCATGGATCGATCGTGTGCTCTCAGGTCAGGAAACACATGGAGCGTTCGTGTGCTCTCAGGTCAGGAAGGAGGGCATGCCCCCGCTCTTCCGCGCGCTACTAATCATGAAAGAAATTAAAATCCTGGTGACTCTCACGCGCTCAGGTCATCAAACGAAGAGCGGGGGCATGCCCTCCTTCCTGACCTGAGAGCACACGAGCGATCCTTTTCCTTCCTTACCTGAGAGCACACGAACGCTCCATGTGTTTGCTTACCTGAGAGCACACCAACGATCCCTCTGCTTCCTTACCTGAGAGCACACCAACGATCCTTCTGTGTCCCTACCCCAGAGCACACCCGAAAAGCTTAGCCATCAACGAGCGCATCCTCACTCATGTCTCCGGATCCATTGGCGCGCGCGACGGCTTCCTGCAGCAGTCCTATGATCTTTTCTTCGGCCTCTTCCCATGTACCGCGCAGAGTGCATCCCGCGGCGTTGCGGTGACCGCCGCCGCCAAACTTCTCCGCGACCTTAGCGACGTTTACATCGCCTTTAGATCGCAGGCTGGTGCGATAAACGCCTGGCTCGCATTCCTTGAGCATCGCCACCGCTTCAACTTCCTCAACCGTGAGCGGGTAATTAACAAAGCCGTCAGCATCCTCGTCTGATGCCTCCGCGCTATGCTGCATTTCCAGGCTATGTCGCAGAAAAGCCACGCGGCCGGTTGAATCGCGGCGCGCGGTGGAGAGCACCGCTCCCATCAACTGAATTCTGCTCCAGGGATAACTGGCAAAAACCGCCTCCGCGGTCTTCGCGGGTTTCAGACCCGACTTCATCAGCTCCGACGCAACTTTGAATGTGCGTTCAGTGGTATTTGAATAATGAAAGGAACCGGTGTCGGTAATCAGGGCAGTGTAAACACACTCGGCAATTTCCTTTGTGACTCTTACACCCGTTGCCTTGCAAAGGTTGTAGATCATTTCCCCAACGGCCGAAGCAGTCGAGTCGATCCAGTTAATCTTTCCGAAAAGCGCAGTGGTGGAGTGATGATCGATGTTGACGACGAATTGTTTTTCCAGATCGATCAGGCCGGGCCGGGTGATGTCGGAGCATTCAATAACAAATACAGCCTGGTAACTATCATCGACCGCCGGTGTAACGCGTACTTCCTTGGCTCCCGGAAGCTGCTGATACGCGTGAGGCACCGGATCGCGCATGATCACTTCAACATCTTTGTCGAGTGCGCGTAATAACCAGCTGAGACCGAGGGAGGAACCGAGACTGTCGCCGTCGGGACGTATATGAGAGGTGATCGCAAACTTACGTTTCGTTTCGATCAGCTCAACAACTTGACTAAGCATAACGAGAGGAACGATGAAGGATGAATTATGAATGATGAATCTGGTTATTCATCGATCAAATTCATCGTTCATCGTTCATTCTTGTTCCTTTCCTTGCAAATCTTTCTCAAGTTCACGCAGCAACTGGTCGACGCGTTCGCCTTTTTCTTCGACCCGGTCCCTTACGAAATGAATCTCGGGAACTCGAGGCAGGTCCAGCAAGAGGCCCAGTTGTTTCCTTACATACGGCGCGGCATGCTTTAGCGCGTTCAGCGCCTGGAGGTGTTCTTCCTCAGTTCCCGCGACGGTGAAGTAAACCTTTGCTTCACGCCTGTTACTTGAAAGACGCACGTCGGTCACGGTTACCATCGTGACCCGTGGGTCTTCCAGCTCGTATCCGACGATCTGCGAAATTTCCTCAAGCAGAGTGTCTGCAACTCTCTCTGTGCGACGCATCTCTCCAAGGGATGAAGGATGAGGGATGAGGGATGAAAGTCAAATGCGTCATCCTTTCGTTTTCATCCCTCATCCCTCACCCCTCATCCCTTTCTATAGTTCGGTGGCGGCGACCTTCTCCACCACGTACGCCTCGATCTGGTCGCCCACCTTGACGTCGTTAAAGTTTTCGAGGCCTATGCCGCATTCAAAACCTTCGCGCACTTCCGACACGTCGTCCTTGAAGCGGCGCAACGAAGCGATGTTGCCTTCCCAGCTGACGACACCGTCGCGAATCAAACGAGCACGCGCGTTGCGACGGAGGTTGCCGTCGATGACCATCGATCCGGCGACGACACCGGCCCGCGGAACGCGGAACACTTCGCGCACGTCCGCCTTGCCGATGATGCGCTCCTTCTCAATGGCCTCCAGCATTCCGATCATGGCGGCCCGGATTTCTTCCTCGACTTTATAGATGATCGAGTGGAGCCGGATATCGACGCTTTCCTGCTTAGCCAGGTCTGAAGCACGCGAACCCGGACGCACGTTGAATCCGATGACTACCACCGCCGAGACTGCGGAGCCCGCCTGCGTCGCCGATGCCAGCAACACGTCGGATTCCGTAATCGCGCCTACGCCCGATCGGATGACCTTTACCTTCACTCGATCAGTGGAAAGTTTTTGCAGCGTGGATTTGAGAACTTCGACTGAACCCTGCACGTCGGCCTTGATAACCACGAGCAGTTCTTTGACTTCACTCTCACCCAACGCCTCGATACCGCGCTTAGTCGTTTGCAGCAACGCTGCCTGGCGGCTGAGCATCTGGCGGTGACCTGAAATCTGCTGAGCGCGTGCGATGTCAGAAACTACCTGGAAGCTGTCGCCCGCCTGCGGGACACCTTGTAGACCCAGCACCTCTACGGGGGTCGCCGGCGCGGCTTCAGTAATAGCCTGGCCTTTGTCATTGAACATCGCGCGAACGCGTCCAAAGATCTGGCCCACAATAAACGGCTCGTGAACGTGAAGCGTTCCTTGTTGGACCAGCACGGTGGCAACTGAACCACGACCGCGATCCAGTTTCGCTTCCAGCACTACGCCTGACGCCAAACGCGTGGGACTGGCGCGGAGGTTGAGAATGTCGGAAGTCAGCAGGATGGTTTCCAGCAGGTTTTCCAGGTTCTCTCGTTTCTTGGCAGACACCTGGACCATTTCTGTTTCGCCGCCCCACTCGACTGGGTTCAATCCCTGCTTGGCGAGTTCCTGTCTTACTCTCTCCGGATTCGCGTCAGGTTTGTCGATCTTGTTGATGGCAACAACGATAGGAACACCTGCTGCACGCGAATGCTCGATGGCTTCGATCGTTTGCGGCATCACCCCGTCGTCGGCTGCTACAACCAACACAACAACGTCGGTGGCCTTGGCGCCTCGAGCGCGCATGAGGGTAAACGCCTCGTGACCCGGCGTGTCCAGAAACACAACTCGTCGCGTTTCATTCGGATTGTCGGGACTCTTGACTTGCACACTGTATGCGCCGATGTGCTGGGTGATTCCTCCGGCCTCGCCGGCAGCCACCTCGGTGGTGCGAATGGCGTCGAGAAGGGAAGTCTTGCCGTGATCGACGTGGCCCATGACGGTCACCACCGGGGCTCTTGGCAACTCAACGTCGTCAGCATCCGCAGCTATCAGCTCTTCGAATTCTTCCTCCGCGACCATCTCCTCAAACGGAACGAAAGTAACTTCATAGCCGAACCGCTGTCCCAGATCGACCGCGACGTCGTCGTTAAGAGGCTGATTGATAGTGGCGAAGACTCCTCGTTGGAGGAGAAGCGTCACCACGTCCTTTGGTTTGATTCCCAGCTTCTCGGCGAATTCTTTCACCGTTGAGCCTTCAACCAAACGAACAGGCTTAATTTCGCCCGGTACGCCGGGACCAGCATCCATCCGTCCCGCAATGCGATCTTCAAGAGAGAGTGCCTTCGGAGGCGGAATAAAGTCGCCCTTATCAAAGCGGCCGGCTTTACCGTCCATCTTCCGGCCACCGCGAGTGGGGGCGCGACGCGAGCGGCGCCGCCCTGCATCCGGCGGTGGAATGTATGTAGTTTGCGGAGTGGCCGTTTCGCCTGGCGTGCCCATTCGTTCAGTTCTGGCCAGTGGCGTTCGTTCGCGCACTCGAGTTGTCGTTGCGGCCCCGCCGGCACGTTCGGCTCGGTCTCTTGGCGTGGGCGGCGGAGTCACAATCGGTTGAGGAGCGCGTTCGCCGGGGCGAATGCCGGCGTTAAGCGCCGCCATTGTGGGACGCATCACTCTGATTTGCCGTGATGGCGGCGGAACTGTCTTTGCCGGCTCGACTGCCGCACCAGCCGGAGAATCGGCTACCGGCGCGCTAGCTTCGATCGGGACTTCGGCCGCTGCTTCGATTTCGAGTGGAAGGTCCGGCTCAGGCGCCACGCTTTCGGCGACTTCAGGTTGCTCGGCTCGCGCTGCTGGGCTGAGTTTCCGAATCAGGCGCGCCGGAGCGGCCGGCCTCGCGGCCTCCGTTACGCTCGGCGCTAGCTCGGGGGCGGGAGGGGGAGTGGTAACAGGCTCTGCCTGGGGAGCTTCCGCGCTGATGAAGGCTTCAGCCGGCGCTGGCTCAGCCATTTCGGCCGGAGGCTCTTCAATGGCGCGTTCCGCTCGCTTAACGACGCGAACACCCCGCTTGACCGCAGCTTCCTTTTTCGGGAAGTACTTGTTGCGAATCTTCTCGGCCAGTTCTTTTGAAACGGAGTTGGAAGGGACGCTCACGTCCACACCTTCACGCCGCACCTCTTCAATGAGGCGCTTAGTGTCGAGCTTGAGTTCTTTGGCGAGATCGTAAAGACGAATCTTCGAGGTGGTACCTGGCATGCACTCCTTCTCAGATGCAACAACTTCATGCATCTGGCTGCTTCAAGTGGTTAAGAAAACTCCCGCTCTTAACCACCTTTTGCAGCGTGCTTTCAGAAGCGCAACGCGCAAGAGTAGTAATAGAGCGAGCAACACAAACGCTCGGGACAACCCGCCGGTGTGTTGGACCTAATTTGCTGCATCGGGGGAAGCATCCCGCTTCTCTTCGTCTGTGCTCTCGCCTGATGCAGCCTCGTCTAAAGCAGCGGGAGCAGATGTTTGAGCTTCACTTTCCTGGGCAGCTCGCTCTTCGTTCATGGCAAATTCGTCGGCCAACCTCTCTTCGTCGACGATTTCACTCAGACTTTCCAGAACAGCCGCGTCGCTTGACGTAATATCGGGCGAAGGCACCACCGTATCAGGTCGCAAGTCACGGCCGGCTTCCTGGAGACTCAGCTCATCTTCGCTAAACGGCTCCGCCTCGGTTAAGGCGACAGGGTCGGCCGAGTAGTGGGCGTTGATTTCAGGCTCGGCGGTGAAGGGTTCGCGGTCCTCAACTGCTTCGTCATATCCTTCAGCCGTCGGGTCCTCAGCTTCTTCACGTGCTTCGGCGCCCGCACCGTCGTCATCACTTGCCAACTCGTCACTTTCGCCTTCTGCTGAATCCGGCGATAAATCCGAGGCATCAACTTCGAGCGCTTCGCCTTCGACGACTTCCGGCTCATCTTCGCCCTGCAATGTCTTATCGCGCATTGCGACCACCGCGATGGCAGCTTTAAGAATGACTTCGGCTTCATCCAAACTGAGGTCGAGAAACTCTACCAGGTCGTCCACGGAAGTCTTGGAGAGCGCATCAATGTCGTTGATGCCATGTTCGGCAAGAGCGTCTGCCTGAGCGCCTGTTACACCCTCGATCGCCGAAAGCGGCACAGACTCACCAGACGCGATCAAGGCGCCCATTTGTTCGGTGACTTCGCGCTTGATCTCTTCTTCGCTGCGAATGTCGATATTCCAGCCGACCAGCTTCGTGGCCAGGCGCACATTCTGCCCGCGTTTGCCGATGGCCAGTGAAAGCTGATCTTCGTTGACGATCACTTCCATCTGGCGATTCTCGATATCTGTGATCCGGACTTGATTTACCTTGGCCGGCGAAAGGGCGTTTGCCGCAAACACTGAGGGCTCGTCAGACCATTCAATGATGTCGATCTTCTCACCACGAAGCTCGCGGATAATCGCCTGGACGCGTGAGCCCTTCATGCCCACGCAAGCGCCCACTGGATCCACGTCGCGCTCATTCGAGGTAACAGCAATCTTGGCTCGTTCACCGGGTTCACGTACGGCCGACTTAATCACCACAGTGCCGTCGTAAATCTCGGGCACTTCCATTTCAAACAAGCGCAGCAACAACTCAGGAGACGTGCGGGACACTTCTACCTGCGGTCCCTTCGACTCCTTCGAAACGTTGTTAATGACTACTCTGATTCTTTCGCCCTGATTCCACTGTTCGCCGCGTGACTGTTGAGAACGAGGCAGGATCGCTTCGAGGTTGCCCAGGTCAACGATGATGTTGCCGCGCTCGAAGCGCTTTACATAACCGTTAACCAGATCGCCGATCTTGTCGATGTATTGTTCGTAGACGTTGCTGCGGACGGCGTCGCGGACTTTCTGAAAAAGGATTTGTTTTGCGGTTTGGGCAGCAATGCGGCCCAGTTCTTCCATCGGCAGTGGCAGGAGAAGGGCATCGCCTAACTCAACTTCTTCGCCGGCCAGCTCGCGGGCTTCGTCAATCGAAAGCTCAGTGGCGGCGTTTGCCACTTCGTCAACTACGACCTTTGTGGCCGAGAGCTCTATGCCTGTCTCGGGATTCCAATCGACCTGAATGTCTTCGCCGGAACGGAACTGCTTCTTGGCCGCAGCCCGCACCGCCTCTTTCATGGCGTCGATGACGAGATCGCGCTCGATTCCCTGTTCCTGGCAGAGCGCCTCGATGTTTTGTGCGATGGATGAACTCATAACCCTTGTCTCCGGTGGCTCGGCGCCCGTAGCGTCGTTGAGCCTATTCAGTTGTTATTCAGTTGTACTGTCCTGTTTCAGTTTATCTGTGAGAGAAGTCTTGTTAGCACCAGCGAACGATCCCAGTCCTCTGCGTGTAAAGAGCAATTGCGTTCGAATCACTTCCCCAGGGCCCGCTTGAATTCCTGTTCAATATCTACTTCCAGGTTAGCTTTAGCGATCGAATCGAGGTCAATCGTTACCTTGCCGCTGGTCCGGTCATCCAACAACACCTGCTCGCCATCCATTCCAAGCAGCCGGCCGCGAAAATTACGCTGGCCATTTACCGGCCTGCGTGTCCTGAGTTTCACGTCGCTGCCAGCGAAACGCTCGTAATCGGCCCGTTTATAAAGGCCTCTTTCGAGCCCCGGGGAGGATACTTCCAGCGTGTAGGAAGCATGTATGAAATCCTCAACGTCCAGGATTGTGCCTACGTGGAAACTCACTTCCGAACAATTTTCGTGAGTGACGCCGTTTGGCTTGTCAATAAAGATACGGACAATCGGCTTGTTTTCGGGACCGGCAACTTCGGCGTGAACGAGTTCTACTCCGTGGTCGATTGCAACTCTCTCGGCGATAGCCTCCACCCGCTCCGCAACCGAACCTTCGCCCATGCCCACCTCCGAAAAACACTCGCCCAAAAGAAAAAGTGGGCGCGAACCCACCGGACGATACCGCCGCGCTTCGAGCAAGCCGTGGATTATACGGAAAGGGAAGTAGGTAAGCAAGTTGGCCTTCTGCCCCACAAACGCCTGAAACTCTTAGGATTCTCGCGGTATTCTCAGCCTTAATCGTAGTGGCCGGAGTATTGAAAAGCCTCTTGCACTGGCGTAGTATTCGGGCGTATTCCGATTGGCTTCGTCATGGGCCCTGCTTGTTGGTTTCCTACTGAGACCAGGACAGGCATTCCCGCCTTTCCTGCTGTTCCCAAGCCGCCGTTGGGTTATGGAGACAGGCACGATGTCTGTCCCGCTTTGCTTAAAACATTCCCGCGCCAATGATCGGTCAAACAGTTTCTCACTATCGCATCCTTGAATCCCTCGGCGCGGGAGGTATGGGTACTGTCTATTTGGCTGAAGACACCCATCTTGGGCGCCGTGTTGCCGTTAAGTTCCCCGCGCTCGGCTCCGACACTCACGATTACCGAGCACGTTTCCTGCGCGAAGCTCGAGCGGTTTCAGAATTAAGCCATCCGGGTATTGCCACTCTTTTTGACTATGGTGAAACTGACGAAGGCCGGCCGTTCCTGGTCATGGAACTCGCAAAAGGCCGTCCATTGACGGAGCTG
>JBGTCM010000334.1:0-9136 GCA_041748795.1 Pyrinomonadaceae bacterium | reverse complement strand
TTCCCTTTGTGATTCTATCTCACGCCAGATTTCAAAAATCCCCCCGGAGGTTCTTGTCATGGCAAGAAAAATTCTCGGAGTAATCGTTGGCTATGTAGTGATGGCTTTACTTGTCTTTGTGACCTTCTCTGTTGCCTACCTCGCAATGGGCGCAAACCAGGCGTTCAAGCCCGGCACGTATAACGTTTCGCTCCGATGGACCGCCTTAAGCTTTGTCGTGAGCCTCATTGCAGCCATCGTAGGCGGCTACACGTGCGCGATGATTGCGAGAAGTACTCGAGCGGCCCAAGTGCTCGCAGGCCTCGTGCTCGTTTTGGGAATCATCGTCGCTATCCCGGCGATCACTGGCAGTGATACGAGGCCAAACACTCGACCGGCGGATGTGCCAAACATGCAGGCCATGCAGAACGCGCGCACGCCCGCCTGGGTGGCAATCCTCAATCCGATTGTGGGAGTGGTTGGCGTGTTGGTCGGTGCCTCAATAAGGCAAAAAACCACTGAAGGCGCCGGCTAGTCTGCATCGGGGGGCCTCAATGTCCCGGTTTTTCTATGTCGCTACTGCGCCTGACCGATGCCGGTAAGCAGAGCGACGATCCGAATTAACAAACTACCCTTTTCAGTAGGCTCAAAGACGAGGGTCAGAAGAAGCCTACTCTTCGACAGCTTTGAACCCGGTACTGTTAATGACCTCGCGAAGCTGAACGAGGGTGACCTTCTGATCGTCGTACTTGACCCAGGCTTCTTTCTTCTCAAAGCTGACGCTCACTTCCTGGACGCCCTTAGTTGCTTTCAACTTCTTCTCGACCGAAGACGCACAGCCGCCGCAGTGCATGCCTTCCACGCGGATTGTGGCTGTCGCGCTCGACGCAAGAGCGCCAATCACACCGAAGCTCATTACAAGCGCCAACACCAAAGGTCCAACGATGTATTTCATTCTCATTTTTGTTTCTCCTCTATAAAACGATTCTTAAGTGTCTCGCGATGCGTGCGGTCGCTGCTTGATTGCCGGAGCAGCGGTCTGATCTTCTCTTCGAACTCCTCGGGCAAAAGAATGCCCTCAATTGTCTCGCGGACGTTGCCGTCACGGTCAATTACCACAGTAATCGGTAAGGTGTCACCATCGTAAAAGAGAGCTTTTATTTCTTTCCTTCCAAGCACGATAGGGTAATTCGTCTTTACTCCTCGAACAAATCTGCGAACTTCGGTGCGATTCGTGGGCGGATAGGTGACGCCAATCACCTGCAGGCCGTGAGCTCTGTATTCTCGTTGCCATGTCACAAGTTCGGGCATCTCAGCTCTACAGGGCGGACACCAGGTTGCCCAGAAATTTAGTAGCACTATCTTTCCTTTGTAGCTACTTAATCGCACATTGCGGCCCCTTAGATCTTTGAGAACGAAGTCGGGTGCTTTTCGAGATTGGGCCAGCACCGTCGCGGGCGGGACGACGAGGAGCATTCCCAAAGTAAGTACTCTCCACATGCGGCAATCTCAGAACAAATACTTCACGCCAAGCAAGACGTTCAGGCTGTTACGCAGCACTTGCGGGCCGGTGTTTCGAACTACAGGAAGTTGAACGCTGCCCTCAACCACGAATCTCGGATCCGCAGCGTACTGCAGTGCTGGGGCTACATAGAATTCAGTCGAGTTGCTTCCGGACACTTCATTGCCATCCAGGCGCCCGAGTCGCCTATGAATAAATGTAGTCTCGAATATGACGAACAACTCCTTCCCCGGAGCCTGGTAATCGCGAGGGAATAAGACATACTCCATGTCGGTGTTGACACGGATTTCGTGGCCCAAACGAAAACTATCTCGCTCCGAGCGGATTATGCCCTCAACGTTCCCACCGAAGATGAACCTTCCTCCCGCCTGAGAGAAAGACACATCGATGTGTGGAGACAGTCCTCCACTGATAGGCGTGAGTTGCTGACGAACAAAAGCTGAAGCGTTTACCTGGCTCGCGGTCGGCGCACTCTTCTTGCCAGTCGGCAACTCTAAGCCAAACCGTGCGGAAGCCTGACGATCTCCATAGGTCTTCACCTCCCTGAAGAACCGAAACTTGCTCCATAAAGTGATGTTGCCTGGCCCGCTACCTGATCCGGAATTTACGCCATCATCAAAGGAGGTGCGCGCGATCGGAATTTCAAGTTCCAACTGAAGCCGCGGACTCGGCGTATACGAAACGCTGATGTCCAATATCTGTCTGCTGACGTCGACATCACCCAATTGCTGTTTAATCAAGTAAAGACGCGGCGTAATTGCGCCTCCTTTGTAAACAGTAAGTCCTGGTGAGGTGGTGCGTATTGGCGCAAGAGGCTTCGAAGGCTCAATACGACCGCCCGTAGAAGGCGACGCTACGAAGCTGGCGCGTTTGAACGTAAACAAAGGGCCTTCCTCAATTGAAAGATCGTCTGAGGCGTTGAGCGCATCAGCTTTCCGCAAGCCTTCGGGCTTCTTTATTTCCCGCGGTGTTATAGCTTCGTGTGCCGACTTCGCAGTGCCAACTGTCTTCCAATCCCCACTGAGGTCGATTTGCGTCTCTGCCGTGCTTCCTGAGACCATTCGCTCGATGTCTTTGCCATCAAGTGCGAAGCGCTGCCCTGAAAAACTGCTAACGATCCACCAGCCGTTATCATCACGCGAGAGCGTTCCCGTCAAGGTAATTTCCGCCGAAGCGAGCGTGTAGCCTGCCTTCTTCAAAGTTTCTTCTAGAGCGGCAAACGAGACTGGCTTGTCAGGTTTCGGTGTAAACACACCGACACCTTTCTTAATGTCTGTAACTTTAATCTCCTTAAGTTTGGGTGCGTAGTCTAGACGGCTCACGGCCTTCTGAATGTTGTACACTCAATTGCCGCACAGGTAGCCGTCAATGTGCATCTCAACCAGTCTCACCTGAGCCTCCGACCGCGCCGCGCTGCCAAACAGGACGACCAAAACGATCCCTACCAGGAAAGTAGTACGTCTCATTTCTGTTCTCCCATTATCCAATTTGGTGAGAGTCTCTTGATCCAAACACTGCCTATTATCTGAACGGCAATCAGCGTCAGGTGCGTGCCTACCAACAGCCACGCCGGAAGCGGCGCCCAAGGCGGCACGCACAGCACAAGTGCGGAAACCACTTCCGCAAAACTAATATGACGTTTGGCAACACGGTGATGAAGTAAGTGAAGCGCCTGGACGACGAGCAGTGCAACATACGTATTCTGTGCTGTAAGCATTAGTTACTTATTGCGATGTCAGAGTGGCAATCGCCGCATGTTTCGCCGCGTAGTGCCGCTATTCCTTCTTTGACGATGATCGGGATCATCACCAACGCGGCCAGCGGATCAGCCCACCACCACCCGAAAAGCGCATTCAGAAGCAAGCCGCCCAGGAGGATTGCCGAGAGATATGTACATATATCAGTCTGTCGCGCATCAGCTTCCATGGCGTGACTATGAATAGCCTTGGCCACGCCGCGTTTTGCCCGCGCCAGTAAGGGCATCACTACCAAAGAAAGCGCGGCAATACCAACGCCAAGATAGGTGGCTTCCGGCGGCTCTCGGTTTATAAGAGACTTTGCAGCATCAAAAGTGATGTATACCGCAAGCACGAAGAAACTCACGCCTACGAGCTTCAGCGCAAAGTTCTCCGCTTGTTCGCGACGTTCGGGTTGATCGAGGTGCAGGCGCCACAGTAATGCTCCTCCCGATGCGCTCTCGATGAACGAATCGAATCCGAAACCAACCAGAGCTACGCTGCCCGCAAGCAGGCCGGCACCTACGGAAATAATTCCCTCTAAAAGATTCCAGACGATGGTGAAATATTCCAGCCACCGCCCACGCCGAACTAAATTAACGCGCTCGCTTTCCGCAGTCAGGTCAATGCTCATTAATTAGTTACTAAAACGAAATGCTGTAACTGGCCCCTGGATTGCGCCCCCGCTCCAAAATGACGCCAAATTGGTGTCGCCCGCGTGTGTAATTCGCCGTGGGGTGCAGGCGCACACCGTCAAAGAGTATGGTTGAACTCCAATGCTCGTCGAAGGTGATGCCCAAACCACCAATGACTCTTAACCGATCTTCAAAGGTGCCGTAGGCCACACCGACGTACGGAGCAATCGGCAAGCCGGTATGGTGCTTCAGGTTCTTACTAAACGTTGCATAGAACGATTGACCGGATGGCGTGCCGATACGGTCGGAGCTTGTGCCGAGAATCAACGCCGGCCGTTCATGTGTTTCCGTCAATGCGACGACGTTGGCGAGCGGCGAGACCTTTCCCGCAAGCGGGTTGTATTCAATCCCTGCTGAAAAGCGCGGATGAAACCTGTAGGTGAGCGTGTTGCGCCATTTCGCGCGGTCGATCTGATTCGCTATCACACGCACGCCATACGTCCACTTGTATATGTCTTGCTGTCCTGCCCCGCTCACGGCGCGGCCCTCGCCGGGTCAAAGTGGTCAACTCGGAACTGACGATGCCTCGTTCGATCTTGGCTTAGCCGAAGCGACCGGCCCACGTACCTGCGATTGCTCATTTGACGCCGTTTTTTCGGCAGAGGCAAGCATCGCATCAATCTGCTTTTTCAGTTCGGCCTGGTTAACGACGCCGGAAATCACTTTGGCGATACGTCCATCTTTAGCGATGACCACTGTTCCGGGTAATGCTCCACCAAGTCCGAAGCGAATCATGTCGGATGTAGTCGCCCCCATCCAGATCGGAAAGTTGATTTTCGTTTCTTTAGCGAACTGTAGAACCTTGGCGCGATCGGCCGCCTCGTCAGTCGAAGCACCGACAACCTGAACCCCAAGCGCCGCATATTCATTTTGAATTGCCGCAAGATCAGGCATCTCTTTACGACACGGAATGCAGTAGGTCGCCCAGAAGTTCAAGATTACGATGCGGCCTCTGAGCGCACTCAAAGCCTGCGTCGTGCCAAACGGGTCTTTAAGCGTTAGGTCCACTTCCCTGCCAACCACATTCTGAGCGTCCCGTTCGGCAAGACTTGGGGCAAGCACCTCGATAGCATCCACTCGAAGCACGTCTGCCTGTTTCTTCTTCTGCAACACACCGGTTACAGCGACCCGCCGGCCCACAAACTCCAGCCAGTTCTTCCCTGGAAGGCGGACCTTTCCCTGCTCCAATTGATAAAGCCTAAACTTGTCGCCCTCACGAACGGCGAGCAAAGTAGGGTCGCCCCCCTCAACACACGACTTGGCTTTCAGTAAATCCTCAGCGGTGCCGAATTCCACCTTGGTACGATCGGCTTCCGCCCAGCAGTCAGCGCAGCACACGACCTGCCCTTCCCAGCGGACGCTGGTACTCTGCGCCGGCGCTTGCACGGCGACAAAAAGAAAGAACAATGAAACAGCAAATAACCTCTTCATCTATTAACGTTGGATATTCAAAGGCAAATGACCGCCGATTTCTGCCATGATAAAAGGCTTTACACCTTCCTGGCCGGTAAGACTTAGCCGGATTGCGCCGCGCTCGCCTTCAACATTTAACTGAAAACTAAAGAACGGACAGCATAAACGTTCAAGCGCGATGAACTTTGCCGCTTCCAGTAATACGTCCGACTGATTAGGCAGACGGAACGTGTAACCGTTCGGTAGTTCATCGATGCTTTCAACCGCTCGGAACAGTTTTTCTAAGGTGCCCAGATGGGCCGACCTTTGATGCTCGGGTATTGCCGTCATAGAACATATGAAAGGGGAATCTTTCACTGTCATATCTGTTCAGCTTCCGGTAACGAAACGAAGAAATATTTCATTTGTAAGCTGCGATGTTCGCCGTGGCCATTCGCACTTTTGAGGGTTTGCCGAATTCGGTCCATGCAAAATGCACTTCGTCACCGAGACGTGCCATCCGTGGAAAGCCACTCGAACGAGAGATGTTAGTTGGAGCGATGATGGCCGGTGGACCAAGCGTGCCATCCGATCGAACGCGCCGCACTTTGATCGCGCCACCCTCCGCGTTTCCGGACAACCAGCAAACGAGTGCCGAACCGTCAGGTAGCAGCAAGGTATCAACGCGTCCAAGGGTCTCGCCGTCATCTACTTGTATTGGAGTGCCGAAGGTTGCGCCCGCATCATTGGAAAACGCTAGCTTTACCTGGGGAGTTTCATTTGCTCCAGTGAACCATGCGACGGCCACGCGTCGTCCGTTGGCGGCGACGGTTGGCCCATTGACGGGACACCCATTTATTCCCCAGTTGTCGGGGTGAATGGATCGGGGCGTTGCCCAACTGCCATTCACCTGGTTGACGGAATAGATGTCGCGCACCTCTGCCTGCGAGCGGTCGCGATAGACAGCTATGACGCCCTCGCTGGTTAGAGTGGCAGACGTCTGGCAACACTCGCAGACGCGATCGTCGAGTTGCACCTCATCTGCGAGTTCTCCATCCGCATTTATCGAGGCATACCGCAATGTCATGCTATCTGACCCTGGCGCATCTTCATTGCCGTCATGCTTCACGTACTTCATATTTCGACCGTCGAGCCAAACAACGCCCAGGCGCCCGTCCGGCAACGGTATCAGCGAGACAAACCCATGTTCGGTTTGAGTATTGTCACGATGCGGAACGATCGGTTTGCTCCATGTCGTGCCATCTTTCGATCTGGCAATGTTCACATCGTAGGCATAAGTTCCGGAACCACTCTTCACCAGCCAGTGTGCCGCCAGCGAGCCGTCCGGTAAGCCGATTACTGATGGAAAGTCGGCCCAGTTGACGAACCAGTTCGCTCCTTCCGCAACCGTGTGGGCGGTGGACCACCCGTTTCCGTCTCGTGTTGAAGTCCGTAACGCATAACGTTTGCCACCGATTTTCTCAACCCAGCTAAGGATAATTCCCCCGTTTGGAGTGCCGCTGAGTTCGGGTTCTCGCGAGTCTCCGGTAGCAGGGGAATCACTCGCGCGAATGGTCAAAGGTGACTCCGGCGAAGAATCCGCCTTCGCACTACCTGGAGACGGAGCAGGCCCGCTTCGACTACAACCAAAAGTCCAAACCGTCAGGACCAACAAGGCGGTCCCTACTCTGCTCAACTTCTTCAAGCGGCGGATAATTTCACGCCTGGATGACTTTAAAATTGGTCGCCGCACGTGGAGCACCTCGAAGGAAACTGTGAACATTACTGAGCAGCCGAATACTTCTCGACAATTCTTTCGCGCACTTGCTCTGGCGTGAGCTTCTCTTCTTTCTGGAGCTTGTAAGCCAACAACGCTTCGTCGACGCAGACGGCACACTGCGAAGCGTGGTCGTCAACAAAGCATGAGTGAAGGCTCTTGTGGCCGAAGGATTTATCGCATTCGCAATAACACGGGAGCTGGGCCAACGTTTTGGGGATCTGCTTCGCGACGAGGTAAGCTTCGCGCGACTTGCCGATAAATTTGTTGGCCGGCAATGTCGGCGGCAGGTCGTCTATTTGCGCCACGGTCTGGAAGGCAGGAACCCGTGCCGAGTGCGAGTGTGGAGTGGCATGTGAGTCCACCGCGGTGGCTGGTTCAGCAGTATGTTTAGATTTCTCGCCTGACCGCGTCATCATCACGCCGGCGACGGCGATAGCAAGTATGGCAATAACAACAAATAAGATTCTGGTCTTCATAGTTTCACCCTGTCGTTTCCGAAAATATTTAACCGTCGTCGCTTATAGGATGCATGAAACATAGCGAGCGGATTTCAGCCTTCAGGCTGAAATCGGTCGCTACTAAGCTCGGTTCTGCATCAGTGTTTCATCCCTTGATGCGGATCCGCATGTCCCGCCATCGACATTCTGCCGGGACGAAAGCGGAGAAAAACCCGGTACGAAGTCGGATTGCCCCCGTAGATAGCATCGAGGATTGCCGGCTTTGAATAAAAGGTAGCGTCACCCCCTATTGCAACTCGCAACTTCTCCGTCGTGTAAAAGTCTCGAGCCCCTCCAAAGGTATAGGCACCGATTCGAAACAACGGGTGATGATCTGTGATGCCTAAGAGCGCCCGATCAGCGTCTCGCAACAGCGCATTTTTGTCTACCATCTCCAGGCGCGTGTACAGATAGTTCTTGTCCAGAAAGTTTACCGTGGATTCGGCAACATACCCGTTGAGATTGAAGATGTCGTCGCCGTGGTTTTCGTGATTGCGGCCCCAGATTAAGCTGGTCGCCCAATTGCCCCGAGTTAGCGGCTTATTGTAACTGACCGAGGCGGTCGTGCGCCTGACATCACCCGGCTCCAAAGGTTCCGGATCTTTTAGCAAGCCATAGCTGACTTGCATGGACCAGTTGCTGTTAGGCGCGAACGACAGCCGCGCCGAACGCGAATTCCAACGGTGCGCTTCAAAGTCATAACGATTCTCATCCGGTTCGCGACCGTTGAAAACCGAGCCTTCCAGCTTGAACCAGCGATACGTCAATCCGGTCGTGAAAACCCCAAAGGTGATGTGCGATGAATCCTGTAAGTGATGCGACAGAACCGCCGCGGGGTTTTCTGACGCCGACGCGCGGTGCATGAAAGCTGTAGGACCTAGCGCAGGCTCGCCCGGATAACCAACGTAAGCAAACCAGGTGGCCCGATCGCCAACGGGTACGGTGTAGGAAGCGGACAGCTCCATGAAGAGGTCGTGCGGGTGCTGGGCGTCAATGATGGGCCGGCCCTTGTAAGTTTCACCGGTTTGGAAAAGCAGCGGCGAGCCTCCCGGCGGAAACGTGAATGGCTCAAAACTAAACATTCCCCGCAGCTCGAGCGTGCCTGGGCCAACTTTGCGGAAGGCCATCGGCATGAACCAGTTTGCCGATTCAAACTTTGTGACGCCGCGAGGCCCGCCCTGCGAATTAACGCCAACAACCGCGTTGTAATGAAACATCAACAACCAATCGCCGCTTGATTTATGGAGCATGTTCATGCGCGTGGAAGCGGGTTGCCATGACGTGCCGGAAGCCATCTGGCCCATCGGCATTACGTTTTCGCTGGCGCCAACACGGACGCCCATTTCGTCACCCGACATCACCATCAGCGAGCCGGCATTCATTGGCGCATCATGTGCGCCTTCATGGTCTGTCTGGCGTGGGACTCCGGGCGCCGGTTGCGTGGGCGACAACCCAGGTGGCGGCGCATGCGTCTCGTGCTCGCCGGGCTTTACGGACGGCGGCGTCGCGGGACCGGTTTGCGGCGCGTGCATGTG
>JBGTCM010000333.1:0-5467 GCA_041748795.1 Pyrinomonadaceae bacterium | reverse complement strand
CATTAACGAACTAAAGCGCCGCGGTTCGTTCTTTCTGTTTACGGTCGTGACCTACGCAGTGTTTTTCGTAGTCGCAGGTGTGGCCAGCATTTATGCATACGACGCGCACCTGGACGATCCGACAACCGAGATCGCCATAATGTTAAGTCCGGTGGATTTTACCGAACCAGAGGCGCCGCCGGTGGCGGCACCACCTACTGGTCCAACCCGAGGCTCGAGTGACTCGCCCAACTTCGTGCGGAGAAGTCCCGAAGCGACTGTCAACGATCCTCGAATGGTGCCCAAAACAACGTCGGCCGCTGCGAATCCTAATCCACCCTTGCCTCCCGGAGCCCAGGTAGTTATCGGCGATCATGATGCTGATCCTGGTATTCCCGGCGCAGGTCGCTCGGGAAGCGGAGGCACTGGAGACAGCTTAGCTGGGCGAAGCCCCGTAGTTGATATTGGCACTCCGCCACCGCCGGTACTCGTGCCTAAGACCGTCCCGAAGGTCATTAGCAGGGGCGTGATTACGGGTGAAGCGGTCGCGTTGCCGAAACCCGCTTATCCGCCCCTGGCAAAACAGATGCGAGTACAGGGAAGAGTGAGCGTCCAGGTGCTAATTGATGAGAGCGGCAAAGTGATCTCAGCTAAAGCAATCGATGGAAATCCGGCGCTGATGCACGCCGCACAGAACGCGGCTTTCCAGGCGCGGTTCAAGCCGACGCGACTGAGCGACCAACCGGTGAAGGTATCAGGGGTCATCACTTACAACTTCGTGCTGCAATAGGTAGGACAGGCATTCCTGCCTGTCCCGGCTGCGTGAGAAGTTTGTGGGCCGACCCAACTAGCTTTCAACACTTCGACAGACAGGGATGTCTGTCCGACTAAAGCCACCCACCGAAACAAAGAGGTACGCGAGTCTGTGCAACCGCGTACCTCTCCCGCCTGAGGGATAGCAAAAAGCAGGACGCAGGAGGCAGGATGCAGGAGGCACTTAAGTAGGGTAGCGTCAACCTGCCTTCCGCCTTCTGCCACCTGTCTCCTGCCTCCTGCCACCTGGCTCCTGCCCCTGCCACCTGCCTTCCGCCACCTGCCACCTGCCCTCTCGCCTACCGCCGCACGATCCCGTCGCCACCACCGGTCATCACGTCTTTGCCATCCTGATTTCGGCAAACCCAGGTCGAGCTTACGTTGAAATATTTTTCGGTTGGATCGAGTGCAGTCAACGTCACTTCACAGGTAATCGTGTCTCCTGCGAACACCGGCCGGTGAAACGCGAATGTCATTTCACGCGCGATTAGATTTATGTCGCCACCAATCTTGGTTGGAAGTGTGGCAGTCAACAGACCATGGGCCATCAGTCGCCCTTCTTCATCTGGCTGCAGGTGGTGCGCACCTTGATCACCCGAGAGCCCTGCGAAAAGACGGATGTCTTCTTCCGTGAATGTGCGCTGCCAGGAAAGCCTGTCGCCTACTTTCATTATTGTTCGCCCACCCGCGTTTACTTCTGCTCGGGAAATTTAAAGCCGATGTAAGTTCCTGAACTAAGTCCCATCAATCCCAGGAGCGTCGGGCTAAACTCGGGCATATTGAGATTGTTGTAGACCGCGGAAACAAAAATGATTCCCAGGATGATGGTCCAGGCGAAAATCTGGAACCGGTGAAAACTGTACCCGGACGAGTCCGCAAGAATATCACGCAGAAATCCGGTTGAGGCGGCACGAGAGTCCGCCGGGGTCAGTGTCTGAATTTGCTGGGTAATCTGGGCCAACCTTGTGCGACTGTCCTGAAGCTGTTTGTTCAGGCTATCCCGGCTGGTTGTATCTTCGAGTGTGGGTGTCGCCTTCGAGCTAACTGCGCTGAGCTGGGCTTGAACATCGGGGATGCTCTGCTCCAGTGCCTGCTTCTCAGCGAGCAACGCCTGGAGTTGCGCTTCTCTAGCGTCGTCCTTCCCCGAATCAATGAGGGCCTCGCCCAATGCAGTTCCCGCGCTTATCCCCATCAATCCCAGCAAGGAAGCTGTAATCGTGTCCAGCGAGCCGGTTATTAACCAGATCGCTGTGTATGAGCAATAGACCAGGAAGAACCAAAATGCCATTTGCGTACGACCGAGGTTGTAAGGCCTCAACTTTCCGGCACCAGGGATGGGTCCAGGTTCGCGAATGATATTTGTCTTCCGCGCCAGCCAAAGGAACACGATCAGAGTAAACAAGACGACAATCAAAGCGATCGTGCCATACACCCTGGAAATAACAGTCAGCAACACCGGATTGCTTTGGGTGTGGACGGTGTCGAAAGGAGACTGATTCTCCAACCCAACACTAAACGTTACCCGGCGACGAGTACCGTCCGGCTCACCCAATAGGTCCGTCCAAACTTCTTTATTTTCCGGCGTCATTTCCAGGTGAAAGTGGAGACGGTCATGGGCAGAGTGGATCTCTTCCGGATAGTTGCCACGAATTGCGCGGCCGTTCAGGAAAGGAACCAGTTTGGTTGCATCGTTTGTTTCCGCCCACTCCGTAAAGTTCTCGACTTGTACGCGCACAATATCGTCGAGCTCGAGGTTTCCCTCGACCTTAATTACTTTAGGCGTTGCCGGGGCGAGGGGCTGCGTCACCTGCGGAATGCCTTGAGACGCTGCCGCGGCGTCAGGGGTCGCTGGATTCGCCGGAGAAACTGCCGGTGTAGGTGCGGGCCGGTTTTCCTGCGCGTCGACGAT
This sequence comes from Pyrinomonadaceae bacterium, assembly GCA_041748795.1. Lineage (GTDB taxonomy): Bacteria > Acidobacteriota > Blastocatellia > Pyrinomonadales > Pyrinomonadaceae > PSRF01. Next base: position 2,766 of record JBGTCM010000333.1, on the reverse strand, counting down.
CACTGCGAAGCAGGTTAGAAACAGTAAAAGGAAACCAGAGACTGATGAGATTAGGGTTCTGCTTTTCATGAGGAACCTTCACGCTTTGCCGCCTGTTAGAGTGCGAGGCGATGGAGTCAGTTGAATTGCCGATCGCAGCCGCAGTACTGACGGCACGATAGAGGAAAGCAAATGCTTGAACGGGGAAGTTTCTTATCTCACTTCGTCATGCAAGTCAATGATCTAAATTTTTCGGGGAGTGATTCTGTAGGGGCGATCAATCAGTGTCTGGCTCACGTTTAGTGTTAACTAGTGGATCATAGCTACTCATTGATTGAATACCGCAGCACCTGCGTTCGCCCAGCTATGAAAAGCTCGCCCTTGTCGTTGAATACCATACCGAAAGCATAGCCCGCCGGCTTAAACACAGTGAGGTAGCGCCCGTTCGCGTCAAAGACTTGTATGCCTTTGATGTCACTCACGTAAACGCGCCCCTTTCCGTCAACCGCAATGGCGGAAGTCGCCCGAAACTGTCCCGCCTGTTCACCGGCATCGCCGAAGCGCGTTAGAAACTTTCCGTCAGGACCAAACTTGAAAACTGCGTTATTAAAAGTCCCGAGTGCATAGATGTTACCCAATCCATCGACAGCCACTCTCGTGTCCAGCTCAGAGTCGCCGCTGGCGGAGCTAATGGCCTGACGAATTGTTTGTACCACCTGTCCTGAAGAGTTGAAGCGAACGATGTCATCGCGATTTCGATACCAGGCCGCGACTAGTCCACCATCAGGAGTTGTTCGCAAATCATCGAAGCCCCAGCCGCCGGAAAACGCGACGTCGCCCAGCAGGTTGCCGGTTTCACCTTCACGGCGCGTTATTTTTCCGCTTTGAACTACGTAGACCGTACCTTTGCGATCGGCGGCCAGTCCACGTAAAGGCATCTTGGGATCGACGATCCACTGAGTCACGAATTTGCCCGAGGAGTCGAAAACTTGTACTCGGCCCCCGATGTATTCGCCCACGTAAATATTCCCCGAGCCATCAAGCGCAATACTTCGCGCGTCCTTAAACATTCCCGGACCGATTCCCTCTTCGCCAAACTTGAACGCGAGCGTTGCAAAAGTAGAAGCACTTTCTTTCGATCCCGGGGGTATAGCGCGGCCTCCGCTTGGCCTGACTGGCGAAGTCACAGGATTTTTATTTATAGGAGGCGTGCTTCGCAAAAGGGGCGTCAGGAACCCGCCCAGCGTTATGGCGCCGACTACCAAGCCAATCACCGGCACGAGTGTGATCACCAGTATCCACTTCACAATTTTCGCGCCCGGTGCGGCGTTTCGCAGGTCGATATTTATGACCTGCGCTGGTCGCATAGCCGTTGGAACCGAAAGCGAGCTGTTGCAATACGAACATTTCGCGGTGAGATTCGCACCCACCACGTCGCGCTCATAACTTACCGGTGCGCCGCATTTAGGACATTGAAACGTTTCCAGCATGATGTGTTTTGGTTAGCGACCTGAGCCGCTGGAGACCTCGATTATTCCCGCTCGTTGATAGGTCATCTATCTTAAGCGGGGGCAAACCCGCCTTCCTAACCTCTAACTATTCAAAGTTTAGGTGGTTGCTCATTCTGACTTCTGACCTCTGACCTCTGACTTCTGGTTGTCACCATCCGTTGCGCTCGCGTAGCGACGTGATGTGCGCCACGTGATGCCGCCCGTGCCATGCGTAAAGCGCGACGTTCTTGTCGACACTCACAACCCCGATCTCCGGATGTTGAAAAGTACGTGCAAAGTCGTTCTCATCGAATGACCTCAAAAACACTACCCACCGACGGTGCAGCGAATCTAAGAGATCGAGTGACATATCGACCGGCGCCGTTTTCGCATCGGCCAGGTTGGCCCAGAGGTTTTCGTCGTACGCCCTGATTGTCGGATGGTCTTCGGTAATTGCCAGCTTGAAACGTGTGTAGCTGTTCAAATGACTGTCGGGCACATGATGGACCACCTGTCGGACCGTCCAACCTTCCGGACGATACGGCGTATCCAGTTGCTCGTCGGATAGGCCTGCGACGGCTGCACGCATTCGCTCGGGCGTGGCAGCTATCTCCGCAATCATTGCCTCGCGCTGTTCATTCGTAAGTGTGCCTTCAAATTCAAACGGTCCGACTGGGTAGCGCAAGTCCATCGTTGCCTCCGATCCCATTGTTGGTAAATGTAACGCAAACTGTTAGTTTGCGGATCGTTCGCCGGAAAGAAGCTGACCTCAACCCAATCGACCCGCAAACTAACAGTTTGCGTTACATAAGACGCAGCCTAAAGTTGAACTCTCTATTCTCGTATTGTCTACGGTCAAGCTGTGGGATTATTCTCAGCTGAGTCACATTAAAGGTACAGACTAATGTGATGTCTAATCTCCGACTTCTGACTTTCGGGTTCGACCATTCTACGGCGACGATCTTACTTGCGACAACTATGACTGAAACAGCAGACGTCGTGATTATCGGTAGCGGAATCGTAGGCTCCAGCGTTGCTTATCATCTGGCCGAGCAGGGTTGCAGGGACGTTCTGGTAATCGAGCGCGAGGCGCACCAGGGTAAAGGCTCGACCGGAAAAAGCATGGGTGGAGTGCGCGCGCAGTTTTCCACCGACGTTAACATTCAGATGTCGCGTTATTCGATTGATTTCTTTTCCCGCTTCGATGAAGTAGTGGGCCACCCGGCAGACTATCGCGCTCATGGCTATCTTTTTTGCGCCACCAATGAGCGACACCTCGAATATCTGAAGGCCAACC
>JBGTCM010000332.1:0-6866 GCA_041748795.1 Pyrinomonadaceae bacterium | reverse complement strand
CCCAGTTCGATAATGTCTGCACCGGATCGCGCTAACTCGATAAGGAGCTCCCTTGTCGTTGCTAAATCCGGATCGCCCGCGGTTAGGAAAGGGATCAGCGCTCGCTTCCCTTCCCGGCGCAAGCGCGCGAAAGTTTCCGAGATGTTACTCACGAAAGATACTTCTCCTTGGAGTGCGCCGGCCCGGCGGCGCTTTGGCCTGCGGCGGCCTGGCGCCGCGTTGTTGCGTTACCGTTCTCCCGAAGACTTCCATGCCCCAACGAAAGCTGCGACAAGTCGCAGCGGGCCAAAGCGCCGTCGAGCCGGCGCACTCCAAAAGGGCGTCTCAAAGCGTTAGTTTTTTTTAAGCACGTCCGCCACGGTCTGCACATCTTTGTCACCGCGTCCCGAAAGATTGATGATGCAGATATCATCTCGCGACATCTCCCGTGCAGAGCGCATGGCATAGGCGACAGCATGTGACGACTCCAACGCCGGAATGATTCCTTCCAGCCGCGAAAGAGTTTGAAATGCTCCGACGGCTTCGTCATCCGTAACAGAAACATACTGCACGCGTCCTTCATCATGAAGGTGCGCGTGCTCTGGGCCGATTGAAGGATAATCAAGCCCGGCTGAAATTGAGTGGGTCGTCGAGATTTGACCCCGCTGATCCTGAAGTACATAGCTTCTGGTACCCTGCAAAACCCCCTCGCGTCCGCCTGACTCGGGATGGAAGCGCGCTGCATGTTGGCCCAGCTCAGGCCCACGCCCACCAGCCTCGACGCCAATCATCCGCACCGACTCGTCATTCAAAAACGGATGAAATAACCCGATCGAGTTTGAGCCGCCGCCCACACATGCGACCAGCACATCTGGAAGGCGGCCTTCCCTTTCAAGTATTTGTTCGCGAGTTTCGCGGCCGATGATGCTTTGAAAATCACGCACCATCGTAGGGTAGGGATGGGGACCAAGCGCGCTGCCCAGGAGGTAGTAAGTATCGGCAACGTTGGTCACCCAGTCGCGCATCGCCTCGTTGATCGCATCCTTCAATGTGCAGGAACCTGAGTCGACTTCCCGCACCTCCGCGCCCAGCAGCTCCATGCGAAAAACGTTGAGCGATTGTCTACGCACGTCTTCCGTGCCCATGTACACAACGCACTCCAGTCCAAATAGCGCACACACTGTGGCGGTCGCAACTCCATGTTGGCCCGCACCCGTTTCGGCAATCACACGGCGCTTGCCCATTCGCCGGGCCAGCAACACCTGGCCGAGCGCGTTGTTGATCTTGTGTGAACCCGTGTGTGAAAGGTCCTCGCGTTTAAGATAGATGCGCGCGCCGCCAGCCGCTTCGCTCAGACGTTTAGCATGAGTCAGCGGCGTGGGCCGGCCGGAATAATCACGCAACAGTGAGGCAAACTCGCTTTGAAACTCTTCATCGCCGCGCGCTTCGTCGTAAGCTTTGGTCAACTCATCCAAAGGACTAATCAAAGTCTCCGGCACATAGCGACCGCCATAGCGCCCCCAGTATCCCGGTTGGTCAGGCATGATTGTTCCATTCTTAGGCAAAACAGGATTCCCTTTGCTTACACCGCGAACTGCCTTCATGAATGCTCTCAGCCGCTCTTCGCTTTTTATTCCGGGCGCACTCTCCAGAGAGCTACAAACGTCGACTGCATAGGGTTTGACCGATGTGATTGCTTCGGAAACGTTCTCTGGAGTGAGGCCTCCCGCCAGAAACAACTTCGACGCAAATCGCGAAGTCTCCTGCGCCACGCTCCAATCAAAACGGCGGCCCGTACCACCACGTGCGTCTGGACTAAACGCATCGAGTAATACAGCCGCAGTTTTGTAACGTGAGGCGTCTTCTGGTTGGAAATCGCTGCTAACGCGGAGTGCCTTGATGACGAAAAGCTCGCTTAGGTTGCGGCAGTAGTCACCAGTTTCGTCGCCATGCAACTGCACTGCATCGACGCCCGCCTGTGCGGCAATGCGTATCACATCTTCCGCTTTTTCTTCATTAACAACTACGCCGACTGTGAATATTTCCGAGGGCAACTGATCCACTATGCGGCGTGCTTCATCCGGAGCGATATAGCGAAGGCTGCCTGAGTAAAAATTAAAACCCAGGATGTCGACGCCTTCGCGCACGCAAACGAGCGCGTCTTCCAGGTTGGTGATGCCACAAACTTTGACGCGCACCTGATCGGCCTCACGAATCAACGCGCGTAGAGTTGCTTCCGGGTCCTCTGAAAGCATCAGCGTCTCGCCTATCAAAAACGCTCTAAACCCAAGCGCCTGCAACCGTCTCAAATCTAAACCTGAATTCAAACCACTCTCACTCACCAGAAGAACCTCTTTGGAGTGCGGCGGCTTGACGCCGCTTTCGCTCCCGACAGCCTGACGCCAAGATTTGAAGTTCTTGTTGACTTCACGCGCCAGCTCAACCGATACATCCAGCGACACCTCAAAACTCCGCAGATCGCGATTGTTCACGCCAATGATCCGGGCGCCACAACTCCTCGCCCGTCGCATCTCGTCAACCGTATGGACTTCTACCAACGCGTCCATGCCGAGCTCATCCTGCGCAAGCCGCAACAACTCACGTAGCTGCGCATCGTCAAGTGCTGCCACAATCAACAGCAGCGCATCCGCGCCGGCCTCGGCTGTTTCGTAAACCTGGTAACTGTCGGACACAAAATCCTTCCGCAGGATGGGCAGAGTTGACGAGGCACGAACCGCTCGAAGATCGTCGAGTGAACCCAGGAAGTAATCCTGTTCGGTAACAACCGAGATGGCCGCCGCGCCACCCCGCGTGTACGCACGGGCTTGCCGGCCCGGATCAAGATGTTCGCTGATCAATCCTTTCGAAGGCGAAGCTCGTTTGATCTCTGCGATCACGTTGGTTGGACCCTCGGCCAATAAGGCACGCTCCAAAGCATGTGGCTCGCTAGTAGCCCTGACGGCCAACGCGCGTGCCCGAAGCGCTTCCAGAGGTCGTTTGGCCTTCGCCTCTTCGACCCGCAAACGCTTCCGGCCAATGATTTCTTCAAGAAAGTTCGTTTGCGGTTTCATTCGTTCGTCGCTCTAGCCAGGTCATTTAGTTTCTTCAGGGCTGCCCCGCTATCAATACTTTCCTTCGCCATGCGGCCCGCTTCCAGAAAAGTTGAAGCTGCGCCGCCGACAAAAAGAGCCGCCGCGGCGTTGATGACTACCAGGTCGCGCGCTTCGCCATGCCGCACCCCTTCAAGAATTTCACGAATCAAGCTCGCACTTACTTCCGCGTCACCTCGCGGCAGAGACGTAACCGAAACTCCTTCAAGGCCGAAATCTGCGGGTTCGATTTCAAACTCTCTGATGCTGCCTTCGCATGCCTCGGCCACGAAAGTCGTTCCAGCAAGTGTAATTTCGTCGAGTCCGTCGCCACCGTGAACAACCCAGGAGCGCTTTGTTCCAAGCGTCAGCAGCGCCTGAGCCATCGGTTTCAACAGGCTTTGTCGCCAAACGCCGATGATCTGAAACGGCGCCGCGGCTGGATTGGTCAATGGGCCAAGCAAGTTGAAACTTGTCGGCACTCCGAGTTCACGTCTGATTGCGGCGACGCGGGCCGTCGCACCGTGGTAAAGCGGCGCAAACATAAAACACATTCCAATTTCATTCAGACAACGCTGCGACGCCTCGGGCGATGTCGAGACATTGACCCCTAATGCGGTTAACGCATCGGCGCTTCCGGATCGGCTGGTGGCGGCGCGACCACCATGTTTTGCTACCGGCAAGCCGGCTCCGGCAACTACAAAAGCTGCTGCAGTTGAGACGTTGAAAGTCTTGGCCCGGCTAGAGCCGGTGCCTGCAGTGTCAATAAATTTCGTGTGCTCACATTTAATCCGAACTGCAAGAGAACGCATAACGCCGGCCATGCCGGCAAGTTCATCAGCCGTTTCACCCTTGATTGCCAGTGAAATTAATGCAGCCGCTATCTGAGCGTCAGTAGCAGCATCCTGGAGCATCGCATTGATCAATTGAGCTGCTTCGCCTCGTTGAAGATTCTCACCGCGCATCAAACGCGCCCCGAATGGCTGGAGAGAATCCGCGCCCCCTGAGTTTGGCGACGTCGCCGTTCCTGTCTGCTTTGAGATCGTGTCTTCAGTCATATCGCATTGCGCAAGAGTAGGCGCGCGTTAACCTGCGCGTCGCCGTTGTCATGAAGTCAGTACCACCTCGCGGTAGCGGGTGGGTGAGCGCATTGCCAATTGCCGATTGCCAAATGCCGATTGGCAGTCTGGCAAAGAACAATTGGAAATCCTCAACCGGCAATTGGCAATGATCGACCCACCCGCTACCGCGAGGTGGTACTGACCTCATGACTCGTCATAGCTTCAGAAAATTCGCCAATAACCTCTTGCCGCCGTCTGTCAGAATCGACTCCGGATGAAACTGCACGCCTTCAATCTTCAACGTTCGATGTCGAATTCCCATGATTAGATCGTCAGGGGTCGCTGCCGAGACTTCCAGACAATCGGGCAGGGTCGCGCGCTCAACGATCAGAGAGTGATAACGGCCCGCCCTGAAACGATGTTCGAGCCCTTCGAAGATCGTTCGGCCGTCATGACAAATCTCAGACGCCTTGCCGTGAACAAGCTCGGGGGCGCGCACCACGCAACCACCGAAGGCCTGGCCGATTGCCTGGTGACCTAAACAAACACCGAGGATCGGAACCTTGCCTGCAAAGTATTTGATTACTTCGAGTGATGCGCCTGCTCCATCCGGCCGTCCCGGCCCCGGCGAGATCAAAATTCGATCCGGTATGTACTGCGCTTCGGCTTCTATTGGATCTATCTCGTCGTTACGACAAACAACAATCTCCTCACCAAGCTCGCCAACGTATTGCACGAGGTTGTAAGTAAACGAATCGTAGTTGTCGATAATGAGAATCATTGGATCAAAAGCTGAACACAGGAGACAGGAGACAGAATACCAGGGGCAACCGGAAGCATATGTGCTCAAGTTGTCCGTAATCGTTTGTCATACATCGCTCTCAACACGTCGCTCGTCCGGCAGTCAGTCTTCTGTCTTCTGTCTCCTGTCTTCTCTTCGTCACTGCCGTCGAAACTCTTTCTCCGCAATCTCAATCGCCCGCATCAAGCCTTTCGCCTTGTTAATTGTCTCTTCATATTCACGCTCCGGCACCGAATCAGCCACGATGCCGGCGCCGGCTTGCACTGAAGCCGTATTCCCTTCGAGAACCACAGTGCGAATCGAGATGCACGAATCGAGGTTGTCTCCATAGTCAGCATGCAACACCGTGCCGGCATAAACACCCCGCGGCGACGGCTCTAGTTCACTGATGATCTGCATGGCCCGGAGTTTCGGTGCCCCAGTGACGGTGCCGGCTGGAAAGCACGAAGCAAGGGCATCGAAGCGATCGAGCCCCTTGCGCAGGCGTCCGCGTAAACTGCTGACGAGGTGAAGAACATGCGAATACGATTCAACATTCATCAGGTCATCCAGCTGCACCGACCCGTAATCAGCAACTCTTCCGAGATCGTTGCGGCCAAGATCCACAAGCATCATGTGTTCAGCGACTTCCTTCTCATCCCGCCGCATCTCAGAAGCCAGCAACCAGTCCTCAGCCTTATTTGCGCCGCGGCGTCGCGTTCCTGCGATGGGGCGATAATCAAGGCGTGGGCCACGACAGCGCACCAGCATTTCAGGCGAAGCGCCAATAACTTTCCTGTCGCCCATGCGAAGGAAGTACATGTACGGCGAGGGATTGATCACTCGCAGCGCTTCATAGATGGATGCAGGGACCGCGGCGACTCGCTTTGTAAAACGTTGAGAAAGTACAGCTTGATAACAGTCACCGGCGGCTATGAACTCTTTAACGCTGAGTACCGCATCTTGAAAGCCATCACGGCTCCAGTTGGACGTAAACGCGGTCTCGGTCTCATTTGAGTCTTTCAGATCGAGGTGACTTGACGCTTGCGCGGTCGCATCCTTAAGCAACCCCTCGATCCGAGCAGTTTCTGCCACCGCATCGTCGTAGAGCGAACGAAGTCGCGAGCTTGAGCCAGCGGCTTCTTCGGTAAATACGAGGCAGGTGATCAGGATCTGATGGTTTATCCGATCAAACGCAAGCACCGTTCGATAGAACATCAACAAGGCATCGTCGGCTGCAGGGTTTTCAACGTGCGACAACGAGGGCTCAAACCAATGTGCCGCGGAGTATGCGAGGTAACCAACCATGCCGCCGGCGAACGGCGGCAAACCAGGACGGCGCGCCAGCTTTCGCGTGCGGAAATAGTCGCGCAGGAAATTCGGCACGGTGACATTCAAAGTCTCCTGGTCCGCCCCTCGTTGCACTATGGTCGTATCTCCACGCCCGCGCACGACCATTTCCGGTTCCGCGCCCAGGAAGGAGTATTGTGCAAATTGCTGATTTCCTTCGACTGACTCGAGCAGGAAAGAGTAAGCGGCGTCCGCAGTGATGCGCGACAGCGCGCTGGTCGGAGTACGCGATTCCGCCGGCACAGTACGGACCACAGGCACGACGTTGCCGCGTTGGGCCGCGGACTCAAATTCAGCAAATGATTCAGGCTGGAGATCCATCTTAAGTAGGACAGTCATTCCTGTATGTCGAAGATTGCCCAAAAGCCCGTTAGCTCACACAAGATTGTTTAGCGCGCATGGCAGACAGGAATGTCTGTCCAACAAAAAACCCGCTACCGGCAGTTAAATGCTGGAAGCGGGTTCTCGAAACGGATTATGCGCCTTCTCTTACTCTCGCATTGTGTTCCTTTCGCGGATTACCGCCACCACCAGCAAAGTGGTGCCGCGCCAATACCAGTTGTGGTAAGCAAAGTGTGCGAAAGTTTTAAGACAGGTCGGATTCAC
>JBGTCM010000331.1:0-8704 GCA_041748795.1 Pyrinomonadaceae bacterium | reverse complement strand
GCTTTTGCGTTTTTAGTTTTCTCTTGATTATGATGCGTAGGTTAATCTACACATCCCGCGAAGAATCAGGTAAATATGAGTCAATCGCAGACAGCTATTGAGGAGCTTGCTGGTCGTCCGTTGACCACCCTTTCCGAAGACGAGCAGATGTTTCGCGCCAGCGTGCGTGAATTTGCCGAAGGAGAGGTGCGACCGCGAGTCGAGGAAATGGAGGAGCACGCCAAGCTCGATCCTGCACTGATCAAACAGTGTTTCGATCTGGGTCTGATGGGGATTGAAACTCCGGAAGAGTTTGGCGGGGCTGGTTCATCATTCTTCACCGCAATCCTGGCGGTTGAAGAGCTTTCGCGGGTTGACGCTTCGGTGGGCGTGTTGGTTGACGTGCAAAACACGCTCGTTAATAACGCCTTTATCCGCTGGGGGACTCAGGAACAGAAAGATAAATACCTTTCGCGATTGGCCAGTGAAAGCGTCGGTGCATACGCGCTTAGCGAAGCAGGTTCCGGCTCCGATGCTTTCGCCATGCAGACCAGGGCGGTAGACAAAGGCGATCATTACCTGCTGAACGGACAGAAACTGTGGATCACTAACGGCAACGAGGCCGAAATCTTTGTTCTGTTTGCAAATGCAGACCCGGAAGCGGGCTACCGCGGCATCACTGCTTTCGTAGTTGAGAAAGCTTTCGAAGGTTTCGCAGTCGGCAAGAAGGAAAACAAACTCGGCATTCGCGCTTCGTCCACAACGGAGTTGATTCTGACTGATTGCAAGGTACCGAAGGAGAATGTGCTTGGCGAAGCAGGCAAGGGATATAAGATTTCGATCGAGACACTCAACGAGGGCCGAATTGGAATTGGGGCGCAGATGCTGGGCATCGCACGTGGAGCATTAGATGCCGCGATAGGCTACACGAGTGAACGCCAGCAATTCGGCAAGCCAATCAATCAGTTTCAGGGCGTACAGTTTCAACTGGCCGAAATGGCGACCCAACTCGAAGCGGCACGCTTGATGGTTTACAACGCGGCCCGCATGAAAGATGCGGGGATGAATTTCGTGAAGGAAGCGGCGATGGCCAAGCTTTATTCTTCGCGCGCGGCCGAACGAATCAGTTCTTTGGCGATTGAGTTGTATGGGGGCTATGGTTACGTCAAGGACTATCCGGTGGAAAAATTCTGGCGCGACTCAAAAATCGGCGCGATTTACGAAGGCACGTCGAACATGCAGTTGCAGACGATAGCCAAGTTGCTGATCGGGAAGTAGGCAGACCGAAGTCAGAGGTCAGAAGGTCAGACCGGAGAGTTTTTAATGATTACAGACCTGGGAAAGTTTCACGGAGTACTTCTAATGGATTTTCTGACTTCTGACTTCTGACTTCTGACCGCTGACTTCTGACTTCTGACTTCTAACATATGACCACATCCCGGATCGACATCTTCAAACAAATGCTGGTTAGTGATCCTGTTAACACCAGCATTCTGTTTGGCCTGGCAAAAGAGTATGAGAAGACTGGTCAAACCGCTGAGATGATAGAGACCCTGGAGCGCTATCTGGCAATTTCCAATGACGAGGGAAACGCTTTCGGCATGTTGGCTCGTGCTTATGAAACATCCGGTCAACGGGAGAAGGCCAAAGAAACCTATCAACGTGGAATCGAAGTAGCGGCGGCACACGGCCACCCCTCGATGGCGGAAGAGTATCGATCGATAGTAGAGAGCGAATTCTGAAATCAGAAGTCAGAAGTCAGAAGTCAGACCGAAGCGAGTTCTTATGATTGCGGATGCGTTCTTTCTGAGTGCGGATAGTTTCTGCAAACAAATCCTGACTAGATTCTGATTTTTGACTTCTGACCTCTGACCTCTGACCTCTGTATATTCGAGTAACAACCATGAGCGACACAAAAGTTCTGAAGCTGGTGAGGAAGACCACGACTGAAGTGGTCGAGAAGAAGCCGCCCGCAGAGAAATCTCAAACGAAGCCACAACCTGCGCACCTTTCGGTTCACAAACTGGTACCTAAGCCGGCCCCAAAACTCGCGATTCAGCCCGCCAGTGAACCGGTAGCGCAGCCAGCCAAAGGCCCGGTGCAACAGTCCGTGCGTGCCGCGGAACCCCGTCAACGCGAGAAACGCGAGCGGACGAAGCTTTCTCGCGAGCAGATGATAGAGATCTATCGCACGATGTATTTGTCGCGGCGGATCGACGATAAAGAGATACAACTTAAAAACCAGAACAAGATCTTCTTTCAAATCAGCGGCGCCGGACACGAAGCCGTACTGGTGGCCGCCGGTATGGTACTGAAGCCTGGTTACGACTGGTTTTACCCCTACTACCGCGACCGCGCGCTTTGCCTGCAGCTCGGAATGACGCCGTTGGAAATGTTGTTATCTGCGGTGGGCGCGGCATCCGACCCAAACTCGCACGGCCGGCAGATGCCATCGCATTGGGGCCATAAGAAACTCAACATCGTATCGCAGTCGTCACCCACGGGAACTCAGTTGCTGCAAGCGGTCGGTTGCGCTGAAGCCGGCTACCGCTTCAAGTTGATCAGGGAGCTGAGGAACCTGGGGCTGAAATTTCAACGCGACGAAGTGGCCTACGTTTCACTTGGCGATGGTACAACCAGCGAAGGCGAGTTCTGGGAAGCACTGAACACCGCCTGCAACCTCAAACTCCCCGTGCTCTTTTTGGTAGAGGACAATGGTTACGCGATCAGTGTCCCGGTCGAAGTGCAAACCGCCGGTGGCGACGTTTCGAAGTTGGTCAAAAACTTCCCGAACCTGTTTCTGAGACGCTGCGACGGAACCGATCCCCTTGATTCGCTCGATGTGCTTCAACGCGCTGTCCAGCATTGCCGTGAACGCCGGGGTCCGGCGCTTGTACACGCTAAGGTCATCCGTCCTTATTCCCATTCGCTTTCCGACGATGAGCGCTTGTATCGCCCAGACGAAGAACGAGTGGCTGATTCGGAGCGCGATCCGGTGAAGCGGTTTGGTTCTGTGCTGGTAGATGAAGGGTTAGTCGAACAGGACGAGCTGCAGAAGATAAAAGACGCCATTGATGCCCTCGTGACCCAGGCTGCCGATGAGGCGCTTCAGGCGCCGCAGCCCGCACCCGAGACTGCACTACTTAATGTTTATTCACCGGACGTCGATCCGACTTCAAAAGCGTTTGACACTGAAGACCGCGTGCAACTTGACGGCAACCCGGGAACGATGGTCGACCTGATCAATCGTTGCCTGCATTCGGAGATGGCCCGCGATCCGCGCATCGTAGTTTTTGGTGAGGACGTGGCGGATTGCTCGCGCGAGCAATATCTCGAGCAGGTGAAAGGCAAGGGTGGCGTCTTCAAAGTGACCGCTAACCTGCAAAGGAAGTTTGGGAGCGCGCGTGTCTTCAATTCACCGCTGGCCGAAGCAAACATAGTAGGGCGAGCGATTGGTCTGGCTACGCGCGGTTTTAAGCCGGTGGTAGAGATTCAGTTCTTCGACTACATCTGGCCGGCTATGCATCAGATCAGGAACGAACTGGCGGTTATGCGCTGGCGGTCAGGTGGCGAGTGGAAGTGTCCCGCCGTTCTGCGCGTGCCTGTTGGCGGTTACTTAAAAGGCGGCGCGGTCTATCACTCGCAATCCGGCGTTTCCACATTCACACAAATACCGGGTCTGCGAGTTGTCTATCCGGCAAACGCACTCGATGCGAATGGCCTTTTGCGCACCGCAATTCGATGCGACGATCCTGTTTTGTTTCTCGAACACAAGCATCTCTATCGCCAGGCCTACAACAAATCTCAGTACCCGACTGATGACTTCATGATTCCCTTCGGCAAAGCTAAAACCGTGCGCGAAGGCAGCGCTCTTTCGATCATCACTTACGGCGCGCTGGTCCAACGTTCATTAGTTGCAGCTAAACAAGCTGAGCAACAAGGCATCAGCGTTGAAGTGGTAGACCTGCGGAGTCTGCAGCCGTACGACTGGGATGCGATCGTCGCGTCGGTGAAGAAGACAAACAGAGTGATCGTTGCGCATGAAGATTCCCTCTCCTTTGGATATGGAGCAGAGATCGCGGCGCGCATTTCCTCGGAGCTGTTTGAATACCTCGATGCGCCTGTTCGTCGTGTTGCAGCCCTCGATACGTTTGTCGGTTACGCGCCGCAACTTGAAGACGCCATCCTGCCGCAGGTGGCGGATGTAGCTGAGGCGATCGCGGAGTTGCACCGGTATTGAGATGAGATCGCTCGTTACGCGGAGCGATGTCATTCACACCGTGGCTTCAGCCCGGTGATCTGGTCCAGTAATTATTCCGGAAACCGTTTCCAACGGTGTAGGTCGATCCCAAACACAGAAACCGTTAGAAACGGTTCGGAGATAGCGCCGCAGTCCTTGTTCACCGGGCTGAAGCCACGGTGTGAATCAGATCGCTCCGCGGGGCCGAATGAACCAGCCCTCCTTCCCAACCTCTAACTATCCAAAGTCCAACACGCTCGGTTCCGCAAATCCACTTATTGTAGACGCACCGACCCTCCGGCATTGAATTGTTCAAAATTCCTTACCCTCCAGACCAATCCTGGGTTACTATGCGCCGCGAGGAAGCGGGCCGCCCGATAGGCTCCCGGTCCTCGTCGAGCCCGACTCTCGAGTCTTCCCGCAGATAACACGCCGCAGCCACAGCTTCGGCATCCAATCAACCGCCGGTTTGCTAGTTACAACTGAAAGTCATGTTCAAACGCATCTTCCCCCAGTTGCTGCTGATCGCCATCGGCTTCTCTTTCAACCAGGCATCTGCCCAGGAGACACTTCCGGACCTCGTCAGGCGCGTTAAGCCGCTCGTTGTAGCCATTGCTACGTACGATGAGGATGACGAAGTTTTGATGACCGGCAGCGGGTTCTTCCTCCGACCGGGCCAGGTCGTGACAAACCTCCATGTGATGCGCGGCGCCAAGCGCGCCGAGATTAAGACGCTCGACGGCAAAGGACGAGTGTTCCCAGTAAACGGAACGCTCACCGTTGACGAAGAGGGCGACCTTTGTCTTCTTAGCGTAGCGATGCCAATGCCGGCAGCGCGCGCTCGGGCAAGCGAGTTGGCGAGTGTTCTGCCCGATGAAGGTGAAGCGATTTTCGTGATCGGCAATCCACTCAAGCTCGAAGGCTCTGTAAGCGACGGCATCGTTTCCGCCGTTCGCGAAGTTCCGAACGTCGGCCGGATCATTCAAATCACCGCACCTACATCCCACGGTAACAGCGGCAGCCCAGTCTTTAATCTCAAGGGCCAGGTGCTGGGAGTGGTCACGGTTAAAGTCACAAACGGTCAAAACATCAATTTGGCGATTGCAGCCGCCAGGGTCGAGAAGCTACGTCCCGGCCTTGTACGTCCACTTTCAGCTTTACCTACGAAAGACCGTAGCGACCTCGCGGAGGCATCTTATCGCTCAGGACTCGAATCGATGTGGCTGGGTAATTACGACAACGCGCTGGGATATTTTGAGACGGCAGCAAATAGAAACCCGAAACGCGCCGACGCGTGGGTGCAAGTCGGTTACTGCAAAGTGAAGCAGGGAAAAACCGACGAAGCGATTCGCGCTTATCAACTAGCGCTCGAACTGAAGCCTGACTCGGACGAGATACACAATAAGGTAGGCGACGCTTATTACTATGCCGGCAGGATGCCTGAAGCGATCGCTTCCTACACGCGCGCTGCGAGCCTCAGCCCAACGAACGCCGACGCTTACTACAATCTCGCCGTCGCGCACCTGGAGAATGGGAACGGACGCGAGTCATTGAACGCCGCCAAAACCCTGCGTCAACTGGATCCGAAGCTCTATGAGAAGTTTGTGAGCGAAACCCGCGGGGAACAATAGGAGGCTGAGCAGGAGTACGGGGCAGTAGCCCGACCGTCAGGGAGGGCGTTGCATCCGCGACTGAATACAGCTAAGGGCACCGGGGTCAATCCCGGTGCCCTTTTATGTATGTCGAGTAGCGGATGTAACGCGTTGAGTCGCGGATGCAACGCGCCTCCCTAACGGTCGGGCTACTGCCCCGTACTCCTCTGCCCGCCTGCCGCCTGCCCCCTGCGTCCTGCCGCCTGCCGTTACCCGCCTGCTTCGCCGGTAAAGATCTTCGTATCGATGCTCTTCGGATCGCCTAACACCACGAAGCGAATGTTGCGCATATATTTCTGCGATACTCTTTGAATATCCGCAGGCGTCACGGCATTCAGTTTTTCAATGAAGTCGACCGAGTTTTTCCAGCCGCCACCGATCAACTCATACTGCGCCAACTCACCTGCCTGCGCGGCGTTCGTTTCTTGCCCAATGTAATACGACGTCAGATACTGGGCCACGACTGAGTGAATGTCGTCCTTACTCACCGGCTCTTTTTGCAGCCGCGCAATCTCATCCAACATGAGTTGAACGGATTGGTTAGCGTCCACGGCGGTCACATAAATCCCGCCGATGTTTGCGCCCTGATTTCGCAGGAATGCATCGGGCGCATACGAAAGATTTCGTTTCGCACGCACCTCCTGGAAAACCCGGTCGCGCAAGAGCGAGCTGGCGATCCGCATCGGATAAATATCCGGCGAATTCGGGGCCGGCGCTGTGAACAGGCCCTGGACGTAGTTTGTCTTTAAAGTACGCGGAGTGATCTCGACCGACGATTTGTCGAAGGCAAGCTGCGGCACGGGTTCTGACTTGTAGGCGCCGCGAGGTAATTTACCGAAACTCGCCGTTACCAACGCGCGCACCTTGTCGACGTCAAGATCTCCGACGATCACCAGAAGCAATTTGGAAGTCTCCAATACCTTGCGATGATATTGGCGCAAATCTTCCGCTGTTAGCTTGCTAACGGATTCAGCGGTTCCCTCAACGCGGTTTAAATAAGGATGGCGGGCATAAGCGACCCGCTCCTGAAGACGCTGTAGGTAAGTGTCGGGATCGTCGGTGTCGTCGAGCAGAGAAACGACCAACCGTTCCTGGACCAGGGCTACATTCTCCTTAGCGAAGGTCGGACGCAGCACCACGTCGGTGAAAATTTGCCACGAGCGATCGAAGTTTGGCCGAGTACAGCGAAGGGCCAGAACGGAATAGTCGTGGTTCGCACTGGAGCTAATCACTGTTCCCATGCGCGATTGTTCGTCGCGCATCCGCGCCCTTGGAAACGATTCGCTTGCTTCCGTCGCGGCATCAAGCATCAAGGCTTCAATACCCGCGTTTTCCGCAGTGATGTTTCGCGAACCTCCTTTGATAAAAAGGCCGGCAGCCACTGTCAAACTACCCTCGCGACGCTTAACCAAAACCTTGAGACCGTTAACGTCAAACTCGCTGACTAAAGCGGCCTGCCTGGCTACCAGGCTCTGCACGTTTTGCAGAGTATTAGTCTGCGGCTTTGCCTGCTGGGCCAGCAAAGGATTACCTACGGCTACAAGTGAAACGGCCAGCAGGAGCATCTGCATGACTGAGCGCTTCCGATTCATCGTGTCGCGAATAAAACCTCGTATGTTCTTCATTTACCTATTAGATCTTCCGTTGAAAGTTTTGCTTTTGCCTGCGCCTCTTCTGAAAGGAGCGCCAGGCCGATGTGTGGTTTGTTTTGAATATAAGTCGTGATGTACCTGCTGATGTCTTCACGAGAGGTAGCGCGCAAACGTCCGAGGTAACCGCGGAAATATTCCAGTCCGGTCGATGACCACCAGAAACTCAGCGTGTGCGCATACTCGCTCAGTTTCTCGCGCGAGTAGAGATCGTCGGCTTCAAGCAGGGCCTTCGCATTCTCGAGCTGTTCGTCTGTGAAGTAGTCCTTATCGTTGAAGTGCGCCACTTCATTGTAAACAGCTTTGATGGCAGCCTGGGCTTTGTCCGGAGTCGTCTGAATCAGAATCTGAATTGGGCCGACATTGCGCTGGGTGTAATAACCAATAGTGGCACCCGTCGTCAGACCGCTGTCTACCAGCGCACGCTGAAAACGTGAATTGGGCTGCGTCAGGATGAAGGAAAACACATCAGCCGCGTAGGTCGAAGCGTCGTCCTTTCCTATCGACGGTCCATGCCACCCAATGTTGACAATAACGTTCTGGATTGGCTGCGTAATTATACCGCCTTCACTCTTCGCAAGCGGCGGGTGCTCGACGAGTGGGAACTCAACAAACGGTTCTTTCTCCCGGCGAGGCCAATCCCCGTAGAACTCCTGGGCTAACTTAAAGACTTCCTCCGGAGTAACGTCACCGGTAATCACGAGGGCCGAATTATTGGGAACGTAGTAACGCTGCTGGATCAGGCGCATCATCGTGGTAGTAGCTGCCGACACTGTTTCGCGATTACCCAGGGGATTTTTCCGGCTGGTGTACTTGCTGTACATCCGGCTGGTCATCTCCTTATTCAGGTAAAAGAACGGATTCGACTCCTGCCGATCGATCTCGCCGATGACCACCTGACGTTCGCGTTCGAATTCACGCTCGTCAAAGAGAGGATAGCGAATCGAGTCGCGCATGAACTGCAGAGACGTACGGAGGTTTGGGCTCGTGGTAGTGAAAAAGTAGTTGACTACTTCTTCGCGCGTAGAAGCATTGTAAGCAATTCCGAGCTGGCCAATTGTGCGAACGTAATCTTCCTGGTTCGCCACCGCACGATTGGTCTTGAAAAACATGTGTTCGTAAAGATGCGACAGCCCGTTTAGCTCCGGAGGCTCAGTGTACGAACCATTCCTAACCGCCAACTC
>JBGTCM010000330.1:0-7754 GCA_041748795.1 Pyrinomonadaceae bacterium | reverse complement strand
TCTACAAACTGGTCGCCACGCGCGCCGGGATTGCGGAGCGACGGCGCTCCCCTTTGGCGCAAGCGAAACTTTTGTCCCGACTGCGTCCCGGGTGGGATGCGCAATTGCGCTTTACCTTCAACCGTCGGTACTTCAATCTTCGCGCCCAACGCCGCTTCCGGGACGGTTACAGGAACGGTCACGTAAATATTATCGCCTTTGCGCGTGAAGTATTTGTGCGTGCCCACATTCGTGATGATATGCAGATCTCCTGGTGGCGCACCCAACCGTCCACCTTCGCCTTTGCCGGGAATCCTGACGCGCGAGCCGGTTTCCACGCCCGCGGGAATACGCACCTTAACGGTTTCGTTCTTAGGAGTGGTCCCCTTGCCCTTACACAAAGAGCACGGTGATCTTCGTCGTCCAGTTCCCGAGCAGTCCTGACACTCCTGCGCAAAACGCAATCGGCCGCCGGCGCGTTGTACCTGGCCCGACCCTTTGCAGGTGGGGCAAACCATGACTGGTCCACCAATGTCGCCTGCACCATTGCAACGCGAACATTGTTCGGAACGGTTAACTGTCAGATTGGTGGTTAAACCCTGCAAAGCTTCTTCAAACGAAAGCGCCAGGGGCATCTCGATATCGGCGCCCTTTTTGGGCTGCGCGCGAGGTGGCTCCGCCTCCTTGGCCCCACCACCGAAGAGGTCCGCAAAAATGTCTTTGAAGCTTGTTCCGCCACCTCCGGCGGCGCCTCCGGGAGCCGAGGTTGTACTCCAGTCGAAACCGCTGAAGTCGAATCCAGGCGCTGTGCGTGCGGATCCGGTGGATGGCCCAGCCCCGCGCGCGGCTGCATTGGCCAGGTTGTCTGAATACTCGCCGAAGCGATCGTAGACCTTGCGCTTCTTGGGATCCGAAAGCACGTCATGCGCTTCGGTGGTCAGCTTGAAACGATCCTCCGACGCTTTGTCGCCAGGATTTACATCAGGGTGATACTTGCGCGCAAGTCGACGGTAAGCCTTCTTGATATCTTCAGGCTTCGCATCGCGCTTGATGCCCAGTACTTCGTAATAATCTTGCTTGGCCATTTAAAAGCAGTGAATAGTAAATAGTGACAAGTGACAAGTTGTTAAAGCCTTACCTGTCACTTGTCACTTGTCACTCGTCACTTGTCACGCCAGTTACTTGTTTTCGTCTACATCGACGTATTCAGCGTCGATGACATTGTCGTCGGCGCCTGCGCCCCCCGCAGACGATGCCCCAGCGGCTGAAGCCTGGTCGGTTGTAGTCTCCGATCCCGGCGGCGGAGCTTGCTGGTAAAGCGCTTCCGCCATCTTGTGTGAAGCTGCCTGCAACTGGTTGAAGGCTTCGTTAAGCTTGTCGGCACCACCTTCCGCCAAAGCTTTCTTTGCTTCAGCAATGGCAGTATCAACTTCACTGGCCACCGCTCCGACTTTCTCGCGGTTCTCGTTAAGCGTTTTCTCCATCTGGTAAGTCAGCCCGTCCAGACGATTGCGCGCTTCGATCTCTTCCTTCTTCTTGACGTCGTCGGCAGCGTGTGACTCCGCTTCACGCATCATCTTGTCGATCTCTTCTTTCGAAAGACCCGAAGACGATGTGATCGTTATCTTCTGTTCGCGACCCGTGCCCATATCTTTCGCGGACACGTTCACGATACCGTTGGCATCGATGTCAAAAGCGACTTCAACCTGCGGCATTCCGCGCGGTGCGGGAGGTATGCCGACCAGGTGAAACTTCCCAAGCGTGCGATTGTCGCCCGCCATAGGACGCTCGCCCTGAAGCACGTGGACTTCAACCGACGTCTGATTGTCAGAAGCCGTTGAGAAAATCTCCGACTTCCGGGTTGGGATCGTCGTGTTGCGCTCAATCAATTTCGTGAAGACGCCACCAAGAGTTTCGATGCCGAGGCTGAGCGGTGTAACGTCGAGCAGCAAAATGTCGGTTTTCTCGCCGGACAACACGCCTGCCTGCACGGCCGCGCCGATAGCAACCACTTCATCGGGGTTAACACTCTTGTTTGGCTCTTTGCCGCCAAACAGCCCCTTCACAATTTCCTGCACCTTGGGGATACGCGTCGAGCCGCCCACCAGCACAACTTCGTCGATCTTCTTGGCGTCAACTCCGGAGTCCTTTATCGCCTGCTCAACCGGCGATTTGAGGCGGTTAAAGATCGGGTCAACCAATTGCTCAAACTTCGAGCGCGTCAATTTCATCGCGAGATGTTTCGGACCCGACTGATCGGCCGTCACAAACGGAAGATTAATTTCAGTTTCCATCGTGCTGGACAATTCGATCTTCGCTTTTTCCGAGGCTTCCTTGAGACGCTGCAAAGCCATCTTGTCGTTTGAGAGATCGATTCCCTGGTCCTTCTTAAATTCCTCGATGATCCATTCAGTTAGGCGTTCATCAATGTCGTCGCCGCCCAGGTGCGTATCACCATTGGTCGACTTCACCTCCACGACGCCTTCACCTACCTCGAGTATCGAGATATCGAATGTGCCGCCGCCGAAGTCGAACACAGCAATCGTTTCATCTTTCTTCTTGTCGAGGCCGTAAGCGAGCGCCGCCGCCGTTGGCTCATTGACGATGCGCATCACTTCCAGGCCGGCAATCTTGCCTGCGTCTTTGGTGGCTTGCCGCTGAGCGTCGTTGAAGTAGGCAGGAACGGTGATCACCGCTTTGTCGACCTTTTGTCCGAGATAGTCTTCGGCCGACTGCTTCATCTTCTGCAGAATGATTGCCGAAATCTCGGGCGGGCTCCATTCTTTGCCGCCGGCTTCGATCCGCACGTCGCCCGTGCCCGCGGGCTTCACCTTGTAAGGGACCTGCTTGATCTCTTCCGTAACCTCGTTAAAACTCCGTCCCATGAATCTTTTGATTGAATAAACTGTATTTTCCGGGTTGGTGACCGCCTGGCGCTTGGCTACCTGGCCAACCAAACGGCTGCCGTCCTTCGTAAACGCCACGACCGAAGGCGTGGTGCGTCCACCCTCCGAATTAGTGATCACGGTCGGCTCTCCGCCCTCCATCACCGCCACCACGGAATTAGTCGTCCCTAAGTCGATTCCTATAATCTTGCTCATCTGTTTTTGTTCTCCAAAACGATATTTAGCGCGCCATTCCGCCGTCTCGCCAGCCATCAACTAACGCTTCGAAAGCCAGCCTAAGATCTGGTTGAATGGAAACGTAATATAATACCTGAGTGTTCCACTGTCAACTTTGTGGAGGGGACGTCCGCAGGGGGCTTAAGGTCGCTTTTGCGAGGGTTCTGAGCTGATTTCTGGGTTTGGAGATTGTTTTTTGTCTTCGTTCATCAGGCGGGAAATAAAGAAAACGTAGTGGAGCCCGGACAGGACGGCGAAAACGAACACCGTAGCGTAAACCGTGGGAAGGTAATATCCGGTGTAATAGGGCATGCTGGCGGCAAACATGATGACTGCGATGGCCACTATCTGGATTGTCGTGTTGAGCTTCCCCAAAAGCGAAGGCCGAAATCCTCTAAAGCCCGTCATGATGTTAATAGCGGCGGCTCCCACGATTATGAAGACATCGCGGCTGATTACGGTCACCGTAACCCAAAACGGAATAGGCAAGTGACTCGGCAATGGCTGTGGAAAGACGCTGCGCATGGACAGCACGATAAACGCGGTGACCATCATCAGTTTGTCGGCAATCGGATCCAGAATGGTGCCGAGTTGCGACTGCTGTTGGAAGCGGCGAGCTAAGAGACCGTCAAGGCCGTCTGTGAGTCCAGCCACGACGAAGACCGCCAAAGCCAGGACAAATCGTTGATAAAAGAGCAGGGTAACAAAAACGGGAATCAGCACCATCCGGAAGACGGTGAGCATATTGGGAACGGTAACAATCCGCGAGGATGGTGGCATCAATCAATAAATAATTTGGAGTGCGGCGGCTAGACGCCGCTTTTGACTGGCAATTTCTCAACCCGCCGGAATTCCAAAAGGGGCGTCAACCGGGGTCCCCGGCGCGGCAACCGCGCTGGGTGACGTGCCGCCGCGCTCCAAACTTCAGGCAGTTCGTAACTCGAGCAACGAAACCTCGGGTGGGCAGCCAAAACGGACCGGCAAAACAACTGTTCCTAACCCGCGGGTTACATATATTTGCGTTTCGCCCTCGCTGGCGAGACCTTTAAGGACGCGCCGTCTGGGACGTCCCGCAGCACTGCGATCGGACATTAAACTAACCTGACCGCCATGCGTGTGGCCGCTGAGAACCAGGTCAACTCCAGCACGTGCGGCACGTCTAAGAATGATCGGGTTGTGCGCCAGCAGCAATTTCATTTCATCATCGCTCGAACCGGCCAGGGCTAACGACAAATCTTCGAGGCCAACCATCGTATCGTCCACGCCCGCCAGCCAAAATGCGGCGCCGTTCTTCTCGAAGCGCATACCCTGATTAATCAGGACCGAAATGCCTTCTGCACGAAACAGGTCAGTAATGAGCGCCGCATCAGTCCAGTGGTCGTGATTGCCCAGAACGGCGTAAACCCCGTGGCGAGCCCGCAGCTTTCCCAGTATTTCGGCACATGGAGCAGCATATGTGCGCTCTTTGGAAATGTAATCACCAGTCAGAGCGATGATGTCGGGTTGCAGGCCGATCGCCGTCTGCACAGCGCGCTCAATTATTTGCCGGCTGGTGAATCGGCTGTGGTGAATATCAGAGAGTTGGACGATACGAAAACCGTCCAGGGCTTTCTGCAACCGTTTCAGGTAAATCTGCTGGTGTTCGATGGTGAGGCGGTAAGGCTCAGTTAACGCCGAACGCGCCGCTGCTGTTAAATTCAACGCCAAGGTCCGCAGAGGCGTTTGCGGCTGCTGGCCTAGAGGGACGGCCCGCCCACGGTATTTCGATCTGATAGGTGTAGACATTGAAAGTTGGTTCTTAGGAAGAAGCTCGTGCTTCAGGACTCCTCGTCAGAATCCTGCTGAAACAGACCCTGCCTAAATTTTGCCGCATTATAGAGGTGGCAGTCTGCGGAAGCAAACTGTGGAAAACATAAAACAGCCTGTGGAAAACTGTGTCGGGGATACAGGCGCACAGAGTACAACCTTCAGGTTGCCGTTACCCAATCGCGAAGTAGCTTTTTACCAAGCGGCAAGCTAAAAGCTTGTACTCTGAACTACAGGCCTGCAGTTTAGAGTTCAACCTTCAGGTTGTGTATTTGGCTTCGCCTAATCTGTGTCATCTGCGGATATAATCCTGTTTCCATTTCAAGGAGGAGACATGAAACCTAAACCAGACCAGCACAAGGTCGGGATTCGATCGAAGCCGCGTGGACAGCAGATGGGCACTTCGGGCGCGCGCGATCAAAACCGCGGGGAAATGAAAGAGACGCCGGCCATACTCGGGGTGCGGAAGCGTGCAAACAAGCTGGCCGCAGATAAGTCGTCGCAGCACATTGCCGGCGACGCGGTCACACCGCGTACAAGTTCGCCTTCCACTCCAGCGATGACCAGCGGTAAACGCAAAGGCGAAAGCGGTGGCGAGACAGGTTTTAAAGCCAGGCTAAAAAAGTCGCGCGGCAAGAGTTAGCAGAAGGCGGCTGGCCGCGATCGATTTGGTACAAAAAAACAATGCCTTGCCGTGGCAAATATCAAGCGGTTCGAGAAGCGGGCCCGAAGGGCCGAGAGTGAATAGCCACGCCGTGAGGGCGTGGTGAAAGGCAAATATCCGTATAGGCCCGACGGGCCGACACTGCGGGGGGTTCTGCCGGCGCTTCGCGCCTGAGACATTCAATCTATTTCCTGATTCACGCCCTCACGGACGTGGCTATTCACTTTCAGCCCTTCGGGCCTGTCTTTTTCTCAAATTTCCTTTTTTATCCGTGGATACAGGTATCGATAGGAGCCGATCTCTCTTGGTTCTTCAAAACCTCAATAGTGCGATAATCCGCACGCTTCAGAACAAGTCGGCGCCACTGATCGGTGCAGTAGCCCGACCGTTAGGGAGGGCGCGGGATCGAGCGCTTCAGACGTGTCCGCAATCAAGGACTTGACGCAGAATGACTACACTCTCGAAGTCCAGGATTCTGATCATCGGTGACGCAGTGGCGCCGACCGGCTTCGCGAGGGTGATCCGTAATATCTTCGAACCGCTTCACTCTCAATTTGAACTGCATCAGTTGGCGACCCGTTTCGAAGGCGGAACACACAACTACCCATGGCAGTTGTATCCAGCAAACAAGGGAACAAGTGTTTACGGTTACGATCAGATTGCAACGCTACTTCGAGATATTCAGCCTGCGATAGTTTTCCTGCTTTACGATATTCCGTTTCACAACGCCTACATGGAGCGGATCGTAGAAGCGACGTCACAGCAGGCAGGAAGGGTTGGCTCACCAGCGCTTCCGAAGATCGTTATGTACGCCCCGGTTGAATCCGGGCCGATTGCTCCCGAGATGATTCAGAAATTGGGCGCGGTTTCGCGTTACGTTTTGTACACAGAGTATGGGCGTCGCGAAATCGAAGCGTCGCTGCAAACGATTCGCAAGACTGATCCAGGTTTTAGATTTCCTGATCTGGAAGTGATCTCCCACGGCGTTGATACTGAAAAGTTCTTCCCACTCGATGCGGGCAGTGACGATCAAAGCGGAACGATTCCTCTTCGTCGGCTGACGGCCAGGAAGGCACTTGGTTTTGACGATGCTGAACACCGCGAGTCGTTCATTGTGCTCAACGCGAATCGAAACATGCCGCGCAAACGGATTGACATTACCATGCAGGGCTTCGCGCAGTTTGCCAGGGACAAGCCCAGCAACGTGAAACTCTATCTCCACATGGCGACGGAAGACACCGGGTGGAACGTCCTGATCCTGGCCAGGCGCTATGGCATTTTCGAACGTTTGATAATGACGCGGGCGGACAATGTACGGCCAACATTTTCGGATGAGCAGCTCAACCTGCTTTACAACGCGTGCGATGTTGGCGTCACCACGACTACTGGCGAAGGATGGGGGCTCGTGGGTTTTGAGCACGCGGCCACGAAGTCAGCACAAATCGTCCCCCGCCACACGTCATTGGCCGATTTGTGGCAGGGGGCGGCGGAATTCGTTGAGCCGGTAATGAAACTGACCTATCCGGGAAATCTAACTGAAGGCCACATCGTCACACCCGAAGGCGTGGCTGCGTCGCTTGAGCGACTCTATCGCGATGAGGCCTATCGTAAGGCGATGGCTGAAGCCGCCTACCGCAATGCGACCAGGGCTGAGTTTAACTGGCAAGCAATCTCAGCGCGCTGGAGCGTGGTCTTCAATGAACTACTAAATCGGTGAGCGTGATTATCGCGGTCCACCTACTCTTGATAGACACCGACGGTTAAAGCTCTGCCTGTCCCAATGTTGTCCAGATCGATATCGAAATAATCGCCTGAGCTGGGCGAAAATTTCACGACCACGTTTGTTTGATTGTCATATTGAGGCAAACTCACTGTAGCGCCGGCCGCAATCGTGCCACAGTTGCTGTCGCTGTCGGTCGATATTTCATAATACGCTTCCACTGGGGTGTTGTTATATAAGTTCATCGGTTCTCCTGTTATCTGCTTCGCATTCTGTCGTTCGCGACGACACGACAAGAAGCAACGTTAAAGTGCATCAGACTTGCGCGGAAGTGAATTAGACAACGATTAGAGGACTATTCAAATACGATAGCCAACTCAACCTGGTCGCCTTCTTTCGTCTCGGGCACGGTGATGGTAAGAGCCGGATTACCTGGTGCCGCTGCAAGAACGTGCACGTTCAA
>JBGTCM010000329.1:0-3357 GCA_041748795.1 Pyrinomonadaceae bacterium | reverse complement strand
TAATGATAAAAAGTTTCCTGCGTCTGCAGAACGTAAACCCCGGTTTCAATCCTGAGAATTTGATCACGCTGGAAATGCAGTTACCGGAAAGCAAATACGCTGATAAAGACCGGCAGGCAATCTTTCAACAACAGCTCGTCGAGCGTGTGGCCCAGGTTCCAGGTGTAAAGTCTGTCGGAACCGTTGACAATCTTCCCTTCAGTGGCAACGAGCTTAATGCTGCCTGGGGGATTGAAGGTCAGCCACCGCCTGGTGCTGCCGACAGACCACGCGCTTTCCTTCGCAACGTGAGTACGAATTACTTTGAGTCGATGGGTATTGCGCTCCGCAATGGCCGGGCTTTTGCGGACAGCGATAACGGAAACGCACCAGGCGTGGCGGTGGTTAACGAGATGGCAGCGCGGAGATTCTGGCCCAACCAGGAACCTCTCGGAAAACGGTTTAAGCGAGGCAGGATTGATTCTCAAAACCCCTGGATGACGGTTATAGGTGTCGTCGCTCCCGTAAGTCACACGGCGCTTCAGGTGGCTTCGCAGCCAGAGGTGTATTTGGCCTTTCAGCAGAACCCGGGATTGAATCTTACGCTCGTGGCGCGAACCACATCTGATCCGAGATCTTTGGCGGGTGCGGTGCGCCGTGAGGTCTCAGCACTGGATAAAGACTTGCCGGTTTCAAATATGAAGTTTATGGATGAGATCATCGGCAAGTCAGTGGCGCAGCCTCGAGTCTATGCGTTGCTGCTCGGGATCTTTGCCGGCTTGGCCCTTATTCTCGCGTCGATCGGGATTTATGGCGTGATGTCTTATTCGGTTACGCAGCGTATTCATGAGATCGGCATTCGGATGGCGCTGGGCGCGCGGCCAGTAGATGTGCTGAAACAGGTCGTCAAGCAGGGCCTGGCATTGGCCCTTGTTGGGGTGTTTGTGGGATTGATCGTCTCACTAGCTCTGACCAGGGTTCTCGCCAGTCAACTCTACGGCGTTACGCCGACCGACCCGCTGACTTTTACAGCGATTTCCGTCTTGCTCATACTTGTTGCGGTGATCGCCTGTTCGATCCCGGCCATGCGCGCGACGAAGGTGGATCCTATGATTGCTGTCCGTCATGAATGACCTTCTTGCGAACGTGGGGTGCTTCTATTAGGATCGCGGCCTCGATAGATAGCGAGAGGTCCATTGCCTCAAAGTAGAACTATCGTCGGTCAAGAATTAAGTTCATGGATATCAAGCGTCCTCAAAAGTCCAAACTAAAGAAGCGCGCGCCAACGGTAATCCTGATCGTCGTGGGTCTGGTGGCGGTGGGCGGGATCACCTTCGGCCTTTCAAAGCTGAAGCCGGCCGCGCCCACACTCGAGCGCTCCACCGCCGTCATCGATACGGTTAAGCGCGGACAGATGGTGCGGGAAGTGAGAGGCATCGGGACCTTAGTGCCGCAGCTGGTGCGTTGGGTACCGGCGCCGGCAGAAGGTCGCGTGGAAAAGATTCCGTTGCAGGCTGGAGTGGTAGTTGGCCACGACACTGTGATTGCGGAACTTTCGAATCCCAAGGTGGAACAGGAAGCGATGGATGCGGAGTTTCAGGTTAAGGCTGCCGAGGCAGACGCTGAAAGTTTGCGGACGCGTTTGGAAAGTGATTCCATGACGTTGCAGTCGACCATTGCCAGTATCAACGCGGAGTACACGCAGGCGAAGTTGCAGCTTGACACTGACGAGGTGTTGGGCAAGCAGGGTCTGGTTCCGGAGATTCTTTTGAAGGTCGCGCGAGTTCGCGTGTCTGATCTTGCGAACCGGTTGAAAGTGGAACAGCAGCGGCTGACAATGGGAGGCAAGTCAATCAAAGCGCAGATTGCGGCGCAGCAATCACGCATTTCGCAGTTTCGCGCGCTGGCCAGATTGAAACGGGAGCAGGCCACGGGATTGAAAGTGCGTGCGGGCACCAGCGGGGTGCTGCAGGAGGTTTCGGTCCAGGTTGGACAGCAGGTCACTCCCGGTTTCAACATCGCACGAGTGGCCGATCCGGCGTCGTTGAAAGCCGAACTGAAGATTGCCGAAACGCAGATCAAGGATGTGAAGCTCGGCCAGGCAGTGGCGGTAGATACCCGCAATGGAATTATTCAGGGAGAGGTGTTGCGCATCGACCCCGCGGCCCGCGAAGGCACGTTTGTGGTAGACGTGACACTGACGGGACCACTGCCGGCGAGTGCGCGCCCTGATTTGAGCGTTGATGGAACGATTGAGCTGGAGCGTTTAATAGATGTTTTGTATGTAGGCCGACCCGCGTTTGGGCAGGGACAACAAACTGTCGGACTGTTTCGATTGAACCCGGACGGACAGGAAGCCGTGCGGACACAAGTAACGCTGGGGCGGAGTTCGGTAAGTACAATAGAAATTGTGAGCGGGCTGCGTGAAGGCGATCAAGTAATCCTGTCAGACACATCGGCAATGGACAGCTACGATCGCATCAGAGTGCGTTGACGCTACCGACTTGGGGGGACCTGGTTCTCAGCGCCAAAGGCGCGAAATGTGAAAGCGTGGGGCAACGCCCCAGGTGAGACCAGCAAGCTTCTTAGCGCTGAAGGCGCGAAATAATCTCGGACGCAGAGCATTCACCGTTGTTTTCGCCGATGATCCGTATGTCGCGCCTTCAGCGCTTCCGGGATTCATTCAAACTTTTCCTGGGGCGTTGCCCCAGGCTATTACATTTCGCGCCTTTGGCGCTGAAGGCTTTCACCCGCTTACGCAGGCGGTGCTGACACAACTTTTAAGGAGACAATGATGAGTTCATCCGCTGCACTGATTCACCTCGCT
Organism: Pyrinomonadaceae bacterium; assembly: GCA_041748795.1. Taxonomy (GTDB): domain Bacteria; phylum Acidobacteriota; class Blastocatellia; order Pyrinomonadales; family Pyrinomonadaceae; genus PSRF01. The sequence goes on along the minus strand of JBGTCM010000329.1, from coordinate 551 downwards.
GACGTTAAGAAAGTTTTTTACACGGACGAGGTCGAAACTCACGCTCTTTCCGGTATTCATCTCGACATTAAAAAGGGCGAATACGTTTCCATCGCCGGACCTTCCGGTTGCGGCAAGTCGACCTTGCTGTCGATTCTGGGTTTATTGGACACACCGAGCGATGGCGAGTATGTGTTGAACGAGACGCCGGTTGCGAATTTGTCGTTATCGGAGCGAGCGCGCATCCGCAATCGTGAAGTCGGATTCATCTTTCAGAGCTTCAATCTGATTGGGGATCTTACGGTCTATGAAAACGTCGAGCTGCCTTTGACCTATCGTGGCATGAGCTCCGCCGATAGGAAGACGCGGGTAACAGAAGCGCTGGAGAGCGTGGGCATGGCCCACCGGGCCAAACACTTGCCCAGCCAGCTTTCAGGCGGTCAACAGCAGCGCGTGGCGGTGGCGCGAGCAGTGGGCGGAAAGCCGAGTATCCTGCTCGCCGATGAGCCTACCGGAAACCTTGATTCAACTAACGGCGAAGCGGTGATGGAACTGTTACGCGAATTACATCG
>JBGTCM010000328.1:0-6347 GCA_041748795.1 Pyrinomonadaceae bacterium | reverse complement strand
CGGTCGAACACGAAACTCTCTCTGCAACCGATCAAACTCTTCCTTTGACACCGTAGTTAGTTGGGCCGTTTTTTGCTCACCGTCGCGAAGGTAGACAATCTCCAGCGTCTTGCCGATTGGAGTACGGCCAAGCAGGTCCATCATCTGGTCGTCGCTGGTGACCGGCTGGCCGTCAACTGTCGTGATGATATCTCCGCCGACCAGCCCGGCTTTGTCAGCCGGTGACCCAGGGGGCTCAACGCTGTCAAAGGTCACGCCGCCGTCAGTGGTATCAAAAGAACTGACGCCGGCATAAGAACGCGGCGCTGCCTGCTCCGCGATGCTGGTCCTGATGTTTTGCCTGATGGGCCGGATGATTGCAGTAAACGCGGCAGCGACTACAAAGAAAATTAACAACCCCAGGAATATCCAGGTCATACCGCTCAAGCGGCGGCGGCGCTTCTTTACTGGACCAGCTGGAGAGGCGGCCAGGGCGCCCGGGGCGCCATAAGCGAATGCACTGTTACCGGGTGTAGCTCCCGCGGGAGCGTTCTGAAAACGGACTGTCTCGGTATATTCAGCCGTCCCCTCGCCCAGACGAAAACCGCAGTTGCGGCAGAATCGTAGCTCTCTCGGCATCGGGGAATGGCAGTTCGCGCAGTTGATAACTGACGGATCCATTTCAGGCTTCATAGACATAAGAATTGCCACGCATCATCGCGCACTTAAAGTGCGCGAATAAGGTTCAAGCCTCTATACGCCAAATGGAGCTTTCCGGTTGCATAGCTTTCCAATGGCGCGGGTTTGTGCATATAGTAAGTCCGACACCGTCACCAGCAAAACGTTGCTCGCCTCTGAGGGGACGGTTGTCGCTTTAAGTGTTGGCACAAGTCATGCTCTACAAAGGCGATATCAAATGTTGTGTGACGGGTGGGACAGAGACGCTGCGAACGGCGCAGAGTGAGTAATCCTGGATAATTCATCCACTCGTAAACCTGGAGGAAAACGACAAACGTGGAAGTCACTAAAGCACTTGCGGCACTACAGCCGCTATACGGTAAAGATAATATCGAGATTGTCATGGTCGATGGACGGCGGGTTCGTGGCGTCGTTCGTAGCATGAAAACGACCCAGGCACTCACCACCCCCAGTGTCAAGATTGAGTGCCCCAACGGCGAACTCATCAAGATACCTTTTCCTAATATTGCGGAGATCAAAGATCATAATGGCCAGTAGGACATGCCGCGACGCTACCGTCGCGCTTGGAATCCTCTTTGTCTGGTAAGCTACTATTCTTTAGAATCTACATCGCGTATAGTACGCCGTTTTAGTTTTCGGGAAACCGAAACGTTTTAGGAGAGCTGAGAAAGTTGTCATTAACCATTGAAGATTTCGGTGGCAGGCTCGCAAGTGTCTGGTCTGAGCTTCGTCCGACGACTCGCGGGATTGTCGAGCGCGCGTTACAGGCGGCCAACAACGCGCCAACCCAGCCGCGCAGCAGTCCGAGTCCTTCCAATGCGCCTTACGATGCCCGTGCCGACCATGAGTTGAGCTTGCTTTTGACTGCCCTCGACGAACGAGCCTCTGAAACAGTTAAGTCCCTCGAAACTGAGAACCGCGCCCAGCACGCTATCCAATTACGCCACATTGCCGACACCTGCGCCGCAGTCCTGCAGGAAAAGACCCGATCGGCGGAAGTATTTGCGCAGCTCGTCAGAAGAGCCGACACCCAACGCGATTATGCGCGCATCGATGCGCTTGCTGATGCGCTCACTCGTTTCGCTCCCAGCGAGATTTGCGAACTGGCCCGTTCGCAATACGTTGTAGTCAGAGCGCTGGCCAATGAGACGTTGGCCCAATTCCCTACTTCAATGTTGATCGGATTGCTGAGTGATCCTGTAGATTCCGAGATTGCTCGCGACGCTCTGCGACGACAAGTCATCGACTACGGCTCGGAAGAAGCCCGGCAAATCGTCAACGCCCTGGACCAGATGAACCTCAACCAGGACGACCTATAGATTTTCCATTTCGCATTTTCCATTTCCCATTTTTCATTGAAGAGCTGTTTTGACTCCTAATTTGAATTCGCGTTCTGCGATGTCAAATGAGAAATGGAAAATGATATATGGAAAATTTCTTAACTAGACTGAGGGATTTCCAGCAATCGGCGTAATCTGCGGACCGTTCTAAGCGGCTTTCTCACCAATCTCATGCAGCCGCGCAACCACCTGATCAATTAGCCAATTTGGCGTTGAGGCTCCGGCGGTCACCCCGACACGCTTAACAGCCTTGAGGTCGGTGGGATTAATTTCTGCGGGTGTTTCAATCAGAAAGCTCTGCTCGCATTGTTCCTGGCAAACGGCCAGCAGCTTGACGCTGTTTGAGGAATGCCGTCCACCAATCACGTAGAAAACATCAACCTGTCCGGCCAGGGCCCGCGCGGCATCCTGCCGATCGCGTGTGGCTGAACATATCGTATTCACGACCTGCGGCTCAGCATCGGCCTTCTCGCGTACTGCCTCCGCCACTTCCAAAAATGTCTTTAACTTAATTGTTGTTTGAGAGACTACCAGCGGCGACCGCAGCGTCGGCAGTGAGCTGACTTCACTGGCGTCTCGGACTACGTAGGTGTTGTCGGGAGCATAACCCACCACACCGATCATCTCCGGATGATCAGGATTACCGGCAACTACGACGTCCCTACCTTCTTTGGCGGCGCGTTCCGCCAGATGCTGCACGCGCGTGACAAACGGGCAGGTCGCATCGATAACTTTTGCCGCTCGTCCCTCCAGATCTTTCTGGACCTGCGGCGTGACGCCGTGGGCCCGAATAACCGCGATGGTGTCGGCGTCTGCTTCCGCGGGCTCATCGATAGTCGAGACCCCCAGGTCACCAAGGCGCTCCATTTCCTGCGCATTGTGAATTAGCGGCCCAAGCGAGCGAATTGGACGGACGCCCTCTTCAAGGGCGTCTTCAACCAGCTCGACCGCGCGCTCAACGCCAAAACAAAATCCGAATTCGTCAGCTAATAGGACTTCCATGTGTTTTCGGGAAGCAATTCATGTAACGCAGTTGTGTAACGCAATCTGTTGGATTGCGGACCTTTGATCAGAAAAACCGAAACTGTCGCCGTTAACTGATTGGCTCAGGTGCGTCAGGCGCGTCTTCAGTTTTGCAGCTCTCCCATTTCTGCTTCCACTCTTCTCGGACGCGATCGCCCCCGGCGACACGCGCCTCAACCCACTCGATATCCTTGTCAATCAAGGTACGAATAGTGGTCAGGAACGATTTCTTCAAATCGCCCAAATTATGCGCCACGTCCTTCGGCAGTACTGCATACGAAGCATCGCCTAAATAGCGCACGGCGTCGCACAGCTCGTTAACCACGTTCTGGCATGTATCCTTCGCTTCCGTCCACGTTTCATTCGCTTCCGTCATGATCGATAAACCTCCAAATCGGCTCAAAACATTTGCCCACCGGGGAGTTTCAGCGGTGGTTCATTCTAGCACCAACTACTTTACGTCCGCACGGCGCGCATCGTTCCATCAGTCTAACACCCTGTTTAATTCGACAAATCGTCTGCCTGCCTGGATTTAAACCTCGCATGTCGGACATTCAGCGTTCCTCGGTTGTCGGAGGCCCGAAGGGCCGGTAGTCAATAGCCACGTCCGTGAGGGCGTGGTGAACCCGGTAAGCACCTTGCCAGGCCCGAAGGGCCGACAGTCGATTTCCTGTATACCTTCAATGTCGACGCCCGGTGCTTTCACTACCGGAGGTCCTTCGGACCTAACTGTCCGATAAACCAGGAAGCGCTGACTAAGTTGATCATGAATCCAACTGATGATGAACTTGATCAGAGCTTCCTTTGTTTGTCGTGTTGTAGGTCAGGTTCGAGTTGGAATCCCAGATAGCCTCAGCCAGAAAGCGACAAACGGAAAGTGTGTCGGACGCTCGCACGCGTCACAAGAAACTACGTACGCTCTCCTGCGTTTCAGTGTCCCACAAAAGTTCGACGGTGCCCCATTCGTTGACGAACAGTCCCAAAACGCGCACGTGCAAATGATACGAGAGAATAGCTTCAACGCCATCCATGATCTGGTTGATGTGTTCCTCCCTGGAAACGGGATTGCCGGCACAGTTGTCATGTCCGGCCAGCGCCACTACCGGTGAAAAATGATGGCGCACTGAAAAAGCGACTTTGCGCATCACTTCGTCAATCATATGCGTCGGCCCTTCGCTAAGCACCTTGTCTGGCCCAGGCTCCGTTATCAAATCGACATGGTGTACGTTGGTCGTCAACTTCACCCAGTCAGACACAGGTCGCTGCACGCGTCCGTCAATACACGTTATCGCAGTGGCAAATCTCTCGTTCAAAATAGACATTTGAGTCCGCTACCTGCCAACCGAACCATCCAGTCCGATTACCCGGGCGATAGTCGGCCACATGGTTTCGGCCCACAGTTCGTAACCTTGATCGGAAGGATGAAACCCATCCGCCGAAAAGTATTCCGGATGCCCCGGAAGTTGTTGGTGTGTAATTGTGTAAACGTCGAACACTGTGACGCCGTGGCGTAATGCCACCTCTTCCAGCTTCTGATTATATTGGACGATAAGCTGCTGATACTCGCTGCGCATGGCCTGTGGAATTCTGGGCGCGCTCGAAATTTCAGGTATGTTGGTTACCACAATAGTCGCCGAAGTTTTGCTTCTCAGAGTGCTTAGTATTTGATCGTAGTTTTGAGAAAATCTTTCCAAACCCACCCCATGACCAATATCGTTGATGCCGATGCCCAGAGTTACGAGATTGGGCTTAACACTAACACCGCGGTCCAACTGATCTCGTATCACATCCGAAGTAGTCGCTCCGCTAACACAAAGATTTGTTATCTTCGATTCCGGTCTTAAGGCTGCGATTCGGCGAAACAGTCGCGCCACATAGCCACCGTCTCGAGCTCCGACGCCCGCGCCCGTCGAATCTCCCAGGGCCAGGTAATTTACCGGTCCCGTTATTACATTAGTCACAGTATTTGAAATTGGTGGCATAGGTTGGAGTTTCGCCGGCTGGTGATTGGTTTGGGCATCTTCCTGTGAACATCCAAAGCTACTCTGGACAGCTAGAAGCAAAATCCCCAGCCCTATCCAGCGTAGTATTCCCCGGCGCATCCTCTGCATCTCCGTTCTCCGTCGCTTGAGAAGTTTAATTTATACTACCAGCGACAGATGGCTTTTGTAATAAGCTGGTCGAATTTATGCAACTGGAGTGGTGGCTGCGAGTGTATGCAACGGGTCCGGAGTGCGGCAGTTCTAGTGTCCGATAAGCTCTATTAGCTTGTCGAAACGTCGCGTCGAACTGAAGTTTATCGTTCACAGGCAGCAAACTGCACATTTCCAAGCGTCACCGAAATCGAATGATGAAAAGGAAGGTGTTCTGATGGCTTTAATGCGCGCAGTTGTTCTCTCCTTATTACTGACTACGGTCGTTTGCAGTGCTGCTCTGGCGCAACGGCCCGGGCCGCAGTTTCGCAGAGAACTGGTATGTGAACCCTTTGAGCCGCGAACTAAGCTGGAAGCAGTCGAGTCCAGGTATGAGAAGATTTTGCTCAAGGGATTTAGCTCGATCGCCAACCTCACCGTGCGTGGTGTGATGGTTCGCCTTGATGCCGTGGAGATGAAAGACAGCGCCTCACCCCTGCGGGCCACGGGCATAGTCATCTCATTGAGATTTTTCCCACCAGAGAATCAACCGCCGGTCGAAAATAGATCCTATATCGATTATGAGGAAATCGATTCGTTGCTGAAGGCTATGGAAGCGGTCTCTCGGGTAAATGAATCGGTGACCAAGCTTGCAAGCTTCGAAGCTCGCTACCGCACTGTGGGTGATTTCGAGGTGATTGTTTTTCGACAAGGGCGAGCGAGCGGTACGGCGGCGTCAGTATCAAGCGGGATATGTAACAAAGTTACCGCACTTCTGACGCTCGACGAGTTGGCAACGCTAAGGGCGCATATCGTCGAAGCGAAAGCACGATTGGACGAAATCAAGTAACAAGCTTCGGCGGTGGAAGCTAATTTGTAGGGGTGGCACGCGGTGGCCACCCCTTCCCGGTAAGCGCGACGTTTGTAGAATGGAGGGGCGGCCACGGAGTGCCGCCCCTACAAACAAACAGGAAGCGCCGCTTGTGTACAATGGACCACAAGCGGCGCTTACCTTTGTCTACTGATCTAAATCTTCCTAAACACCTTGTGAACTAACCTGGAGTTCCTGGCTCAGATGGAAAACCTGCTTCGCTTCCGCAGGTGTGACCACCGGGTGATAAGTCTTTCCGTAGTTAGCCACGATTTTCTTAACGTAGTTTTGCGTCTCCTTGTA
>JBGTCM010000327.1:0-11407 GCA_041748795.1 Pyrinomonadaceae bacterium | reverse complement strand
GGTTGCCCAGGATGGCTGTGGCATGACCAATGGCCTCGGCTTGGTAGCGCTCGACGATGTGACGAAACGCCTCATTGTCTCCGCCTCTGCATCTTGTAATCGCCGCGTTGTCATCCATCGTTCATCTCTCACCTAACGTATCCCAGTAGTCATTGAATTATTCAAAATAATTTATCGGACGAGGAAATTTTTGCCTGAATCTCCTCAGCCGAGCTGTGGACGGATAAATCGAGGTTCGATCAATACAACTCCGCAGGCGCGTCGTGAAAGGTTCTTCGTGATGCGTTGAAGAATGCAGCCCTCGGTTATGTCGTAAGTATTATCTTTCATCTTCCACGAAGAGACGGCCACGACAGCCTATCGTCCGCGTGGGATTGTAGTGCTTGGTATTTTTTATAGTTGGAGTGCCTATCCCACCGCAAATGGTGGGATCTAATGACAACCAGGGTGGGAGATTATTTCACTTGGCCGTAACTCTACGAGGAGGGGCACAGTCTGATGGCGCGAGTTTGCAGATTAGAAATGAATCAAAGCACAACAATTAAGCGACGAACTCCGTCGCTTAACTCAATCGCCCTCTGACTATTAATAATTACCTGCTCACCATCCAAAATTCCGATGAATTGTATACTCCAATTCTGCGGCTGTTGACCGATCAAGCTCCTTGAGCTTTTGCTGTTCCTGGACGGCCTCTCGCTTATTACCCATGTCGATGTGGATGAGACCCAGTAAGAAATGGGACTGAACATGATGTTCGTCAAGGTGCAAGACTTTATTGTTTGCTCTTACCGCTTCGGAATAGTTACCTAGATTGTAATAAGCAATGCCGAGATTATGCAGAGCTTCCAGATAGTTCGGTTTTAGTTTTATGGCCCTGATGCACGCGATGATTGCATCCACGCCATTCCCAAGTTTGCTGTAAGTGACACCAAGATCCTTGTACGCTTCTGCATAATCGGGCTTAACTCGGATCGCCTGCTCATAGCATTTTATCGCCTGGGGATAGCGCGCGAGCAGGTCATAAGCCAAGCCCATATTATGGTGGGCCTCTGCGTAGTCTGACCTGCGACGTACAGCTTGATCAAACTCGACTATCGCTTCCTTAAAAAGTCCCTGATCCATCAATACCAGGCCCGCCCTGTTGTGTTCCTCTGCGCTCCTACTGTTATCCAAATACTTTGCCCCGCTGGCAACCTTGAATCCGACCTTGGCTTTGACAGTTTCTAATACGCCCATTTTTCGTATCTCCGAATATTTTCTCGCGCCGCCCTCAGGGGCCTCACGTTCACAACTTGAGTAATTGCTTAGTCCGCAGGAGCATGCGGTGCTGTTTCCGATTGCATTAGTATTCGCTAACCGCAATTACGCGAGGGCCTGCGGACTTAAGAGCCTGTTCGACCCACTTGGAATCATATTTGATGTCGGACGTACCGCCACCGTTAGAGTCGAATGTAGGCGCAAGAAAGTCTCCCGTGCTCCCGAATTTGGCGACCACTATGGACCCCAGTGTAATGCCGTTGCCGCCGCCATTTCGAAGCACTTCGCCACGCCCAAGAACGAGTATTAGTCCCTTGAAGTCAGCGTGGCCTCTCATGTCAAGAGTGCCAGTCACGACTAGTAAGCCTGCACCACCGCCCGGCGGTAATTCCGCATCACCGTCCACAAAGGTTAAGAGTCCATTCGGCGTACTCGCGCCATAATCCGATGGGCTGCTGGTAAAGTAACGATTAAGTGCTGGGTTTTCGTTATATGCAGCGGTTCGTAATGCATTAAGCAGGTCGCGCGCACCCTGTGCTGTTTGCAGAAAAGGGGACAGACTGTCGATGGGGATTTGTGAAACCTGCTGTGAACCTGTTACCTGACCGCCGGAAGGTACAATGCTGGAGGTGTGACTTAGATCGGCCGCATTTGTGACACTGAAGGCAGGCATGTTGGTCCCGCCAGATTGATCGTTTCCCGTGTAAGTATATTGGGAACTATTACCGATCTGAACGTTCGCGCCTGAGCCGTCTGAGGCGCCTCGAATAGTGATTGCCGCATTCGGCTTATAGTCAAAAGCAAAGCGGTTAACCATAACTTGCATCTGCTTGGTGGCACTGCGCGGTCCGTAGCCAGCTACCTTGATCACAACCCGAGTAGGTTCAGGCGCGATGACGGTTACGGGAATCGAAGTAGTTCCGGAATATGAGACGGGAAACAGGCTGGCCGTACGATTGTAGCTAACCCCTCCAACGCTATTCGTAGAGGTGGGAAAAACGATTTTCACTGTGCTGTTGGTATTTACAATCTCTCCTTGCAAGCGACACTGAACAACTAGCACGGTTGGCGAAAGAACCGTCGCGGGATAGGGCGACGACTGCGATATGGTGAGCTCAAAGGGAACGTCTATGTTGGTGTTTGAAGTGCTTGAATTCTGAGCTGAAATGCTGAAGGTGCCCAAGGCACCAGCGCCGGAGCCGTTAATTGTGGCTGACGACGGAGCTGTATAGGTGACAGTTGCACGATTGCTTCCGGTGCCGAAGTTGATCGAGGTTTTGGGACTGTTGCTCGAAGTGGGAAAGGCCCCTGACACCGAAAAGCCGACACTGCTCGTATTATCAGGGTCAGTTACACTTTTGACTGCGTAGGCCATACCCGAAAAGACAGAGTATGTTTGTGGGTTCGTTAAAACTACGCGGGATCCTCCGAAGGTGTTGCTGTAGGTAAGCCACCGGGACAGCGTAGGTATCGTAATCACCTGGTTAAAGTTTATTTTATTTTCGACCGCCGCGTCTGACGAGGTATTGAAGAGTGGCATTGGTTGAGCGTATCCCCTCAGAACCGATAGTGATGCCTGCACTCCTGCTTCCGCTGCATAATAGGCTTGCGTCTCTCCAGTTGAATCAATAGCGTTAGTGGCAGACAGTGACGTAGTAATAATTAACGCCCCTCCTGCAGCCAGCAACAGCATTGAGATAAGCAGCACTGTCAGCAAGGCTGCGCCACGCTCATTAGAGCGGTCACGTGACGTTTGCTTCACTTCAGTGGATATTGCATGGATGGTACGCATCTGCTTGTCCTCGATTCGAGCCTTCAATTCTTGATCGTTTGAGCGGTATCAATAATTCGCTATGTCTGCATTGCGCAGCGTTACGTCAGAGACCAGTTGCACGCGTGAGAGGGGTTGATACCCGGCCGTACCGGGTCGTCCTTGAGCGGGCAATTCCACGCACGCCAGGATCACGATATATTTTGTCTTTGACTTGTCGGTTTCCTCTGCACTATCTGGAGTAATCGAACAATTACCCGCGACGTAGTTTGTCTTGTCAGGGAAGTAATGGATTCGTAGGGCGTCAACTCGATTGGCGAGGACGGTGGTTCTTGCGCCCGTATTGATGTCTACACGTTCAACATAGCTTTGGCCGCCACCTGCAAACAGGCTGTACTTCACGTCTTCATTACTGTCGCTCACTGCATCGCTTGAAGTCTCTCCTTCGAACGCATTGAGATTCGCGCGAATACGAATCGAGCTTTCAGCAGACTCGGCCGCCACAATTCCGTTATTAGTTAGTCCAAAGCCGGAATTAGCGATTTCGCGCGTCATGATATTTAGAGCGCGCTGCGCATCAGAGAGGGCTGCGGTCTTTTGGTCTTCTCGCAGCCGCATTGTGAATGAGCCTGCGAGGAGTGAAGTGGCCATCATCGCCAGAGTTAACGTGATGACTAAAGCGAAGAGCAACTCGAATAGTGAAAAACCAGCTTGTGCCGTGTTGTCCGCGAGTATCAGGTTTTGTGGTTCTGTGGAGGTCATAGGAGTATTGAGGGAGGGACTCGCAGAGTTAGAGGTTGAAGAAAATCACGTTAAGGGAGGTATGGACCTGTGCCGGTTTGACTTCGCTGCGTGACGACCGTCACAGAGCTGCGCACCCAATTGGCACCTGCGCCTTTTGGAGTGACTTGAACGGTGACTCTTTTTAGTGACGAAGTTCCGTCGACTGTCGTTGCGACGCTGTAACTTCGTCCGGCCATGATTACCTCAGGCTCCGGTTGTGGCGGCGTAACGATTTGCAGAATTGGAGTCTTCCGCCATTTTTCCATTTGTTGCTGGGCGATTGTAAGGGCTAGAGCGCGGTCATTTGCACCCGAATTGTTATTAATGGAGTACGCGAAAAGCGCGGCTACTCCTAATGTGGCGACCATTAGGATCAAGAGCGCGATTGAGGTTTCAATGAGCGTAAAACCCCGGCTTCCAGGACTAACCTTTAGACTCGCCGAGTGTTTTGGGTTTCCGGACTTCATTCAATAACTCCCCGTTAATTGTTCACCTTTACTTGGATACTCGTTGAGCTACAGGGTGAGGAAAAGGAAACGGAGAAAACTCCGCGTGATTTGGTAACGGAAGAAATCGTGAATGCAAATGTGCCGCCCGAGCTGCTGGTTACGGACCGTGTCGCAGGCGTTACCGCGAGATTGCTATTTGGAGTCGCGGTGAGCGTTCCGGCGCTGTTGACGATGATGTTGACAGTCGCCGTGCTTCCACCATTTCTTCTAATGGTGACTAATCCGACGCTTGGCTGGATCTCGCAGCCACTGCTGCCGGTACCGACCACTACTGGGCTGCCGGAGGAACCGCTACTAGTGCCACACGGGCTGAGGTTCAAAGGGAGTTTCGCGCCTTTAACGATGGCAGTGGTTGCTACATCATTTGTCGGGTTGATTGTCGAATAGGGAATCGTGGCCGGAGTCGAAACGGCGGTATTAACGGTTATGTCGCCGGAGCCCATCACCTGTAATGTTGAATTCTCGCTGTTGCTGTTTCGCAAACGAAACAGCATTGTGCATTCCGTCGTTCGACCTCGAAAATCGAAATCTGCCCAAGGGACCGCATTCCCATTCGGACTCGATACCTCGCCGGCGCCGTCAACTGTGAGCGGGCTATTGTTGGTATCTGTGAACACAATTCCATTATCGAGCGTGAACCGACGTGTGGCCGGGATGCCGTTTCCCTCGAAGTCCATGAAAACGTCGTAGGTATTCGGCCCGCTGATATCAATGCTGGTTGCGCTGTGTCGGCGGACGGCGTCAAGGCGCGCTTTCTCAACGTGGCCTGCAAATATGCGCGTCGAATTCTGGAGTCGTATGGAGGTGCGTGATCGGCTAATACCGATAATTGCGAAAGTTGAAAGAACTGCGACGAGTGTCAGTACTAGTAACAGTTCCAGCACGCCGACGCCACGCTGTCGGTTCGAGATGGAGCATGTTGTTTGCGACATTGGAGTTTGTACTTTAGAAAGCTCGGCCTCCAAGCAACGGCAAGTATCCGCCGGGTTTACCGTTCTTAAGGACGGCCTTTGCTTGAACGGGACTTGAAAGGTGGGCGATTTAGAATCACTGCCTCAGGCAGGAATCGACGTTCGAACGATAACAAGATTCATCCCACTTGCGCATGAGAGAATGTTGCTCTTTTTTAGGGAAATACCTCCTGGTTTCACGCACTCCAGCCAGTAACATTCGCGGGGGCCGAATAGTACAAACGTACTACCGCGCTTAGCTATGATTAAGAGCTGAAGATGGGGCTGATGTATTAGGACGCGTGAGCTGGGTTCAGCGGTCGGATTTGCCGAGGCCGTGTTTGAGCGCGTAGATAGCCAATTCAAGTCGATTCCCGACCTCGAGCTTGGCATAGATTGATGTGAGGTGATTGCGCAGAGTGTGTTCGCTCATTCTCAGATGAGCTGAGATCTGCTTATTTGTCGAGCGACCGTGGTCGATAATGACACCGACGATTTCACGTTCCCGAGATGTAAGACTAGCGATCTTCACTGCGTCTCGGGAGGCTGGGCCGTTCGTGGGGTGGAGCAGCCTACTAAAGACCCTTCCAGTGGCAGCTCGGTCCAGCCAAATCTCTCCCTGGTGAACCACCCTTATTGCCTTAAGTATGATCTCTGCGGATTCTGCCTTATTTACCACTCCGCGTGCGCCCGCAAGCATTGCGCGGTCATGGGTTTCCGTATCTCTAACTCCAGTCAGTATGAGCACACGTGCCTCCGTTACTTTCGTCAAGTCGGAAATTGAGTCGAGACTGTTGGCTCCATTTATATCAACATCGAGCAAAACAATGTCCGGCTGCTCCCTTTGCGCCATGGTTAACGCATTGGGCATGTCAGCTGCCGTTCCGATTACCTCCATGCTGGGGCTCGCACTTTCGATCAGCTTGACTAAGCCCCATAGAACGCTTTGATGGTCATCAACCAGCAAGATGCGTATCGGATTTTGCGACGGTTGGGTCATGGTTTTCTTTAAAGTGGAATAACGACCGAAACAATTGTGCGCGCATCTTCGGCCACATCAACAAGCACTCGTCCACCCAAAGCCACGGCGCGCTCTCTGATGGAGCGAGGTGTGAATGTGTCGCAACTCTCGCCGTTTGGACGATCATTCTCAATGTTCAGGAGTAGTTCACCGTTAAGCGAGGCCATGCTGATCTTAGCGTTTGTAGACGCCGTGTGTCGCTTGATATTGCTCAAACCCTCCCGCACTATCTGGAAAACTTCGGCCGCTAACCGATCGTTCATAGTGATTTCAGCATGAACGTCGACGGCGACTCTAATATCATAGAATTCGCCGAATTTCTCCGCGTGACTCTGGACCGAGGAAACAAGAATATTAGCGCGCTCACTCGCACCCGGCTGCTGCAACCCTCCAACATATTGCCGCAAGTCCCCGATGATGGAGCTGGTCTTGTCAGCCAACTCGGTGATACTGCGAGTGATTGGGTCCCGATCCGTTAACTTTCTGCGTATGGCGTCGAGGCCTAGTTTTAGGCCGATGTACGGTTGAATCGCGCTATCGTGTATGTCGCGTGAAATGCGTTGCCGCTCATACTCGAAAGCTTCTGAAGCAAAACGGTCGACAAGACGCACGTTGTCAATCATGGGTATCACGTGCTCCGTTACCTGCCGCAAAAAATCTGCATCTGAATAAGTGAAGCGTATCCGCTTTGATGTCAGATAAAGTCGACCCGCGAAGGTTTCACGTTGGTAAACTGGGACAGTGACGAATGAAGTGGCGTCGAGAAGGTCTGCGACCCAGGCACAGGTTTCGTCGCCATCTTTCGCACGCACGCCTGAAACTAAATTGTAGGTCGAGCAAGAAGTCCGATTGAACCGCCATTTGCTTGAACCGTTATAGTAGATAGCAGCCACTTCGGATGCCCAAGCTAGTAGTAGCGCCTCTCCTTCAGTGCCCATCGCGTCAGTTCGATTCGCGAGTTCGGGGTGCAGCCGGTCCACGCGCCTAAGAAGGTGCGGCTCGGTGGCTGAACCTCTGTTAATAAGGATGCAACTGTCGGCATCATAAAAATCACGAAGCTTTCTGATGATTGAGCCGATTGTCTGGTCAACTCCAAAGCGCGGATTTGACAATCTGCTGACGTCCTTGAGTAGGGCGAGCCTTCGTTTATAGGTGATCTCAGACCCACCCCAGTAGGCCATCAGGTACCCAATACTGACCAGGTAGACCGCCCGCAAGAGGAAGCGATTCGGCTCAATCGGCGCTTGAGTTGTCAAATATCCGATCGTCGCGAAGATGATCGCAGAGACGAGGGTAACCCTCATGCCGGTGCGGTAACCGGAACGAAAAGACGCCGTCAGAATGGCGAAGAAAAAAAAGAAGAAAAAGACGCTATTGGTTCCACTGCTTAGGGATATGAGGACCAAGTACCATGTGACATCTATCCAATGCAGGGGGGCCCCTCGCAAAGGTGACTGATGTCGGACGGAAAGAAGGTAGATGATTGCGCTATGAACGGTGTACAGGACCAGCGCCGTGTAGGTGATATTGACCAGCCGATCCGGTTCAGAAGGATCAATGTAAATGATGATTAAAGCTGAGGAGGCAAGGATTAACCTTGTAAGATTGACTAAACGGTCGTCGAGGGACTCAATTGTTTGACTTTCCATTATGTCAGCGAGCTCGTAACACTCAGAATTCAATGCCGAAGCGCGCGGCCATCCGATAGATCGTTCTGCGGCTAATCCCAATAATCTCGGCCGCTCGACTTCTGTTACCTCCCGTCGCATCAAGCACATATAAAAGGTAGCGTCGCTCAACCTCATCAAGAGAGGGCATCCCCGCAAAGAGAAAAGCCAGGTCGTCTCTTTTTTGCTTCTCTTCAATGGGTTCGGTTTGATTTGAGCGGACCCTCGCGGGGAGATCTTCAGTGGTGATGCCACCGTTGCGGTTGAGGGTGATGGCTCGTTCGATTACATTCTCGAGTTCACGAACGTTTCCAGGCCACGCGTAGGAGTTCAAAATGTCGAGCGCGCTCCTTTCAACTACCGGAGACGGCTGGCCTTCCGGCGTGTGCTTGCGAATCAGGTGGGCCACCAACATCGCGATATCGTCGCGACGTTCTCTCAGAGGTGGGACGTGAATATTAATTACGTTCAAACGATAAAAGAGATCGCGGCGAAACAGGCCCTGATCGCAAAGTTGCTCGAGGTCGCGATTGCTGGCAGCAATTACGCGCGCATGTACCTTGATGATTGAAGTGCCCCCGACAGGCGTGACTTCGCGCTCCTGCAAGACGCGCAACAATTTTACTTGCAGCGCTGCACTGGTTTCGCTTATCTCGTCAAGAAAGACCGTGCCTTCTTCGGCCAATTCAAAAATGCCGCGCCGGTTTGCGATAGCACCGGTGAAAGAACCTTTGACGTGACCAAAAAGTTCGCTTTCCAGTAGGCTCTCGGCCAAAGCTCCGCAATTAACGGCGACGAACGGTTGGTCATGACGAGGTCCGTTGCTGTGTATGGCCCGAGCGATGAGTTCCTTGCCCGTTCCGGACTCTCCGGTAACGAGTACGGCGGACCGAGAATCCGAAACACTGGCAATCAGCTTGTAAATTTCCAGCATTTCCGGGTTTCGCCCGATCAACCCCGAAGCGAGTTCGCCATCGTCGGTGTCGCGCACCTTCGCTGATGAGGTTGATTGACTAACCAAAGCACGACGTACAGTGGAGATTACGGTTTCCATTTTGAAGGGTTTGCTTATGTAGTCGAAGGCGCCCTGTTTGACAGCCCGGATTGCAGTGTCGATGGATCCAAAAGCGGTCATCAAAACAACCGGAGTCCGGGGATATTGCCGGCGCACGTGGTCCAATAAGGTTAAACCATCCAAACGTGTCTTCATTCGGATATCGCTGACAATGACATCCGGACGTTGAGTCGTCATGACCGACAGCGCGGCATCACCGTTTTGTTCGAAGTGAACGTCAAACCCCTGGCGCGCGAACACCTCACAGAGTAACTCACACGTAACTTCGTCATCATCGACGATCATGATTCGGGGTAGCTCATGCGACATTTATGATCGTCTCCTCGTCGGCAATGGAAGATGAATTAGCGAGGGGAAGGGGAAGGACCAGGCGAAACGTGGTGCCTTCCTTCGTACGGGCAACAACTTCAAGAAGACCCCCGTGTTCTCCGACGATTTGCTGGGCAATAGCTAGTCCGAAGCCGCTACCTGAAGCTTTAGTTGTCCACATTGGCTCGAAAAGGTGCTCCATTGTCTCTCCATCAATGCCCGTTCCAGTATCGCAAACTTCCACTACGGCGCTGCCTGACTCGGGGTCGGCACTTGTCCGAATGTTTAGCTCGCCGCCGCCAGTCATGGCGTCAATGCTGTTGTTAATGAGGTTAAGAAAGACCTGTTGCAAACCGTCGCGATCGGCCTTTAGCAGTGGTAGTTCCTCCTGAAATATCCCAGCGTAAATAATGGAGTGTTTTTCGAGCGTGGGCGCCACCAGTGTTAGAACCTCCTGGATTAACGCATTCAGATCGATAGATTGAAATAACATCTTTCGTTCGTGAGTGCGTTTGAGCAGCCTCTTTACCGTGGCCACGATGAAGTCCAATTGTTTGCTGACAATCTCAATACGACGTTGCGTGTCGGAATCGTCGGGATGACTGCTGGCAAGCAATTCAATGTGTCCCGAGATGGCATTCAGCGGTGTGCCGATCTCGTGCGCGAGGGAAGCCGCCATTTGGCCGACCACAGCCATTCGTTCAGAACGCGCCAGACGCTGCTGGGTCTGCAAAAGGGAATCGTTGGCCGAAGACAACTCACTGGTCGCAGCCGCAATTTCCCTTTGTAACTCGTCATTGAACCCACTGATTTGAGTTAACAATTTCTCACGCTCGCTCTCGCGCTTTCTAATGTCTTCCATCAATCCTTTGCGCGAGGCGTTTAGCCAGCTTGTCATAGTAGCGACCAGCATGAACACTCCGGCTCGAACTATGTTAGCGACGCTGATTTCAAAACCGCGGAAAGGAGCAACAAAGTAATAATCTATTGCCAACGCAGACAAAACTGAGACCAACAGCCCTGGCCCCAGCCCGCCATAAAACGCGGCGATCATTATGGCCGCGAAAAAAAGAGTGCTCGCCGACGGTTCTATGAGAGGCCACAGGAGATTGGTTAGCCATAAAGCCAGGACGCAAACCAATACCGATACGCCATACTGAAAAAGTAAAGGCTTCTTCTGCATCACCGTCGTGTATCGCGATATGAAACTTACCGACCGCACAATTTAGTGCTCACCCTTCTTGAAAAGCATCTTCTGTTCCCTACCGGTGGACCGAGCAGTCCTTCGACTTCAATCGACTTAGAGCCGCCACCAACCAGTGGGCCGCTGTTATTGTGTGCCAACATTACTCACTTGTGAACATTAGGCACACGTGTCGCTCGGACAATCCTTCTCAATGGAACTTTAGCCTTCTTAACAATGGCGTATCTTCGCATTCTTTGCCCACGGCACGCACGTTGCTCGGCATCCACGCATGAGGGGGAGAATGAGGAAAGCGAAGGTGTTTACCTTCGCTTCGCCGGCCCAAAGGGGAAACACCTGATCCCCAGAGTCGTTTCCTCTTTGGGCTCATGTTGGAATTCTTCTCGGCTGTCCCTCGACTACTCGTTCACTAAATCGACCGAGCCATCTACTTTTCGGCTGGGAGAAATTGATGAAGATGAGTCTATTTGCGAGCGCTCTGGGGCTCAGTCTGTTTGTATTGGTTGGCGTTGTTAAGGCGCACGGTGACACTTGGGCAATTGTATCTACTCTTACTCAAGACAACGCCTGGACCGTCATCGAATATCCAGATGGGCGGGAAGTGGTGGTTGAATTGCTCCCGGCGACACCAACTGATGCTAAAGGCACGGCGCGTGTGAACCGAAGGGGGAATGAAGTCTCAATTCACCTTGAGGTAAACGGGTTGACGGGAGATGGCAGCACTCATCAGGTCTATCTAGTCGATTCATTGGGCAACGCCACAATACTCGGCACTTTAACGCCGACTGATGGTTCCGGCACTCTCGACGCAACTTCAGCTCTACAAAAATTCATGATCGTGATTTCGCCAGACGCTGACCT
>JBGTCM010000326.1:0-19864 GCA_041748795.1 Pyrinomonadaceae bacterium | reverse complement strand
GTCGCTGAACGCGGAATGCGACAGGCGATGTCAGGTTCGGCCGGAATTGTCCAAAAGATAACTTACTTCACCGTCGCTCTTGATCTCACCGCGTTTCCAGCCCTGACTCTCATACATCCTGTCCGCACGGGTGTTTGGGTCGGTACTCAAACGAATGGTCGATACTCCCATGCTGAATAGCCAGCCCGTCGCCAGTTTCAAGAGCCGTGTGCCAATTCCTCTGCCTTCATACCCCGGCTTCACAAATAAAGCCCAGATGGAAGCATCGGGCAGAGAGGCGACCGAGAATCCAACCACCTCTTGGTCTATTTCACAGAGCCAGCCCTTGCCTGACACACTCAAATAGTCCGCACATATCTCCGGCGTGACCTTACGAGGATCAGATAAGACATTCTCCGTCACCGACAGGCGTATCTCGGAGAGGGCTGGAATGTCTTCTATTTTAGCTTCACGGAAGATCACGTGTAGGACCATCAATCGTTAGTGACCAGCTGGCACTCCTATGCGCGCTAATTCTTCGGCCGGTGCGCCTTCGTGATACAGCCTGGCAAGTTCATCAGGGTCGAATGCATAACCGAAGGGTGGTCTGCCAATCTCTGCCATCTGCTCGCCACACACGAAAGCATCACACTCTGACTTGGTGGGGAAATTATCAACGCTTAGCTCAACGTCGTTGCCATCGGGGTCGTGGTAATAGAGGGAGGTCGTGAACATGTGATTGAGCGGCAGGAATGGCGTAATCCCATCAGTCTTAAGTCGCTCATAAGTGGACACGAGATCACCGAAGCTCGCGAGTCCGTAACCGACGTGGTCCACGCCGGCCGCATTCTCCGGCTTCGCTACCGTCGCCGCATCTTCGAAGATCACGAGACGGTGGTGCTCTTCGTCGAAGGTCATGAAGGCGAGGAATTCATTCTCATGCTGAATCTTTGCGCCGAACACGGTTTTGTACCACTCGACCATCTCTCTGTACTTCCTGGCGCGGATGCCGTAATGCGAGATGTAGGCCGGCTTTGATGCGGCGCCTGTCGAATTTCCTTCGACGGGTTTAACATGATTCATGTTTTCCTCTTCCTCCGATGATTTAAATGGGAGCTTTATGTGAACGTCATGGGTCTTACAGAACCGAGCGCGGTAGCGCCGGATGCTGTAGGCTACTTTGGCCTCGAGCGTCGACTGTATTACTCATAGCTGAAGTTTACTCTAGCATCCGGCGCTACCGTGCTCGGTTCTGTAAGGACCAATCGGGATTTACGTAGCGCGACACAATGCAGCATCCACCCGATTCAACGGTTATGCATTACATATGCATTACACCACTTATACATGTTGGTCTACCAGAATTGTGTTTCCATCCGGATCGGCAAGCATAAAACTAGCTGGGCCGGTGGAGCTTTCGTCCGCTTCTGTCATCATCTCCACGCCATTCGCTTTGAGCTGGCGCTGCAACTCTCGAACGTCGGTGAATTTGCCGAGTGGTTGAGCATCGCTAGTCCAACCGGGGTTAAAGGTAAGAATGTTCTTGTCAAACATGCCTTGAAACAGTCCAATGTTTTGCTCGCCATTCTTCATGATCAGCCAACCCTGCGATTGATCTCCGCCAAAAACTGTAAAACCCAGCTTCTCGTAAAACAGTTTCGAGGCTTCGATATCTTTTACAGCTAAGCTAACCGAGAAATTTCCTAGATCCATGTTTCCTCCTGATGTGATTAGTGAATAAGGCACGAAGGGCTGAATGTCCAGCGCATGATGTGTTCGCTGCGGGCTGGAAGATAGACTTCGCGCGGACTTCTGTCGTCATCCTTTCGGGTGATTTTCCATGATTTAGTGCGCCGGAATAAAAATAATGCTTTTGGATTAGACAGTCTTGCGCCAGGGGGCAGTAGCCCGACCGTTAGGGAAGGCGTTGTTGGGATAAGTAGACGCCCTCTCTTTCGGGCGGGCGACTGCCCCCTGGCGGCGCGCGCTTACAGCTCAAGAGCGCGCCTCAACGCGGCTCGCGCGAGGAGGCGTGTGGAGTCCAACGTCGGTAGAGGGGTGTCGTCCGGGCGCACGATCAGCGGTATCTCAGTGCAACCGAGAACCACAGCATCACAACCACGCGCTTTAAGTTTCTCCGCAACCTCATTTAAATATAGCCGCGATGTTTCCGGGAAGATGCCGTTGACTAACTCGTTGAAAATGATCTCGTTAATCTTTTCCCTGTCCGCTTGGTCCGGTATTTCGCGAGCTATTCCGAATTCCCCTAACGCCTCCGGGTAGACATCGCTTTCAGTCAGATACTTCGTCCCTAAGATGCCGAGCCTCTCATAACCCAAACGGTGTGCTTCTTCTGCGACTGCTCCGGCGATATGAAGCCAGGGGATAGGCGACTGAGGGATCAGATATTTGAACGCCTGATGGTAGGTGTTGTCGGGGCAGATGGCGAAGTCGGCCCCGGCCTTCGCTACCTTATGCGCGGAGTCTGCCATCAACTTCGCCACCGCCTCCCAGTCGTTCGCACGAATCGGGGGCATGTGTTGGGCCATCGGTATGGAGTTCATGGTGATCTCCGGGTGATTATGTTCACCCATGATCGCCGGCGCCTCCAGACAAATGGTGCGGTAACACAACGCGGCGCCCTCGGCGCTACCGGCTACGATGCCAATGTGTTGGGTCACAAGTTCTCCATGTCCGACATGCTTCAGCTTGTCGTGGTGATGCGATGAGGGCCTTCTAAGCTAGTAAGCGATAAGCTAAAGCATGTCGCACACAAATATCCGCGTCAAGACGATTCGTTGAACTACCCCGACTTCGGCTCGCTATTGCCGAGCCGCCGCAGTTTGTTTTGCCAACTCCCTTCGAAAAGCTTGCTCTCTGTCGGCGACATACCTCGCGTACCCTTCCGGGTCGATGAAAGCAGCGAAACCTTTTTTCTTTTGCTGCGCGTATTTCGTTTCGAGGTCAAAGTAACTACCGTGGGCGCCGAGAAAGATATCGATGGGCAGCCCTTTCAGTACACGAAACGTCCGTTCATAGTCAGCGGCAATCCCTGGATAAGTGGCGTTGTTTACCAGCTTGTAGCCGGGATTCACGTTCGGGCTGCCTATGATCACTACGTTGTAAGTCTTCCCATTCTCCTGCACCTTCATGGTCCACGTTGTACAGCCCTTCGTGTGGCCGGGAGTAATATGCGCGACCAGAGCGGCGCCTCCCAACTTCACTTCTTCACCGTCACGGATCACCCGGTCTACCTTCGTAGCGGGGTAATGCGTCGAAGCGTCATTCGCATAATGAAAGTCGTTCTTGCCGCCTGATTCGACGGCTGGCACGTCCGCGTCCATGACCAAATACTTCGCTCCGGTAAGACGTTTAATGGTGGCACTGCCGGCGTTGTGGTCCCAATGCGCATGACTAATCAAGAGGATCTTGATGTCGCCGAACTTGAAGCCGAGCTTCTCCACGCTGGTCCGTAGCAACGGGACGCTCTCCTCCAGATCGCTGTTGATGAGGATATGGCCCTGCGGCGTGGTGATTAGATAGCTTGCCAGTCCTTTGCTACCGACGTAGAAGAGATTGTCCGCAATTTTGAATGGAGGAAAAGGCTGAGTCCAATCGTTTGCCTGCGCATACGATCTGCCGGAGCAGCCGATGGTTGCTGTAAGTGCGCACATTAAGAGAAGCCAGAGTCTTAAGCGTGTCATGGTTGCAAATCTACCGGAGTTCTCCCTCTTTGTTCTATTCGAAATTGGAACGACAAAGTATTCAAGAATGTGCGCCTACGCCGACAGAGTATAGGCACGGTATTCCAGCCAGGTTGAGAGAACGCCTGAAGAAACGAAGAAATTTAAAGTGTGCTCGCTTCAAGGTGTCCTTGATCCTTATGGGCATATGAGACGAAGATGTGTTTCATGATTAATTTCCTCTTTCAATTAAGGAGAGACGCCCAACGGATTATCCCTGGACGTCTACGTGAGGAAGACGGTATGAGGCGGAGGCCCATCCTTCTTCGCGTTACTTCATTCGGTTGTACTTCTTCAATGCCGCAACCACGCGCTCGCCCGGCAAGCCGAACACGCGGATGCCGTCGGCGCCCGTCATCGTTTGTGCAGCCAGCATCGCATTTACCACGGCTTCTTCAGTCGCTTCGATCGTTGCTTGAAATAGAGGATCGATCCGGTCATTTGGCAGCATAGTTAATGCCGGTGTACCGTCGGATTTCGCCGCGCCGGCGTTTGCGGTTGAAAACGCGAGAAACAGATCGCCGGAGGAATTGCTTGCCAAACTACCTAATCGTCCCATCCCCAGCATTACGCGGCGCGCGATGCGCTCCAGTTGGTGCGGCAGCAGCGGGGCGTCGGTGGCAACGACGACGATGATTGATCCGCGACCCTCGTGATCGTCGAGGCGTCCGTCATTGCGGGCGCCGCGTCCCGTTGTTGGGCATCGCGGAATGCCTGCTATCCAGGGTCTACTCTGCGGACCCTCAAGTACGGAGCAGGTTCGAAGGTCGGTGATCTCGGAGCGAATCGGCGCTCCCAGGATTCGCAGGTCGCCACCGTAGTTGCATTGGACCAGGACGCCTATGGTGTAACCGCCTTGCGAGGCGGTCAGCACCCGAGACGAGCTGCCGATTCCGCCTTTGAATCCATTGCAGCCCATTCCTGTACCGCCGCCAACGGCACCTTCCTCGACGCGACCGGGCTTGGCACGATCGAGCGCCTCGAATGCGTGGGCCGGCTTAACATGCTCGCCGTTTGCGTCATTCAAAAAATCAAAAGTCTCGGCGACGATTGGGTAAGTGAAAACAAACTCTCGGCCGTGCTTTAGTTGCCATTGAATCGCGGCATCCCGCACTGTCCCGACGCTGTGCGTTCCAGTCAGTAAGATCGGCCCTTCCATAAAACCGGATTCTTTGATCCAGTTGATGCCTGTCATGTCGCCATTGCCGTTCTGGTTAAACGTTGCCGCGAACACGGGATCCCAGTTGCCGCGCGGTCGCGGGAGGATCGCCGTCACGCCTGTACGAATTGGCCCTTTGCCGGGAACGAGTTTGCCTTCGCCCTCGATGAGCGTCACATGTCCGACAGCAACGCCGGCAACGTCTGTGATCGCATTCATTGGACCAGTTTGGCCAGGGAAGGGAATTCCTAAATCGCGACCTCGCGGGCGATTCTGTGCACCACTCGGCATTGCCGTGGCTGCGATCAATAAAAGCCCAAGTGCAAGGCCCATAAGATTTATTTTCGAGCGCCGAGACGAGAATCTGTTTTCACCGTTCATCGCGTGTCCTCCGGAAGTTAATGTCCAGGATCTGTCGGATTGCGTTGTTGTGATTTGGAAAGGTTCGCGGCCGAACCGCAACCAGTGGCCCGAAGGGCCGACATTTAATAGCCACGTGCGTGAGCGCGTGGAACCATGATCGTAAAAGAGTATCGAGGCCCGAGAGGGCCGGCACTAGCTTGGGACTACGCTCAGTGTCGCACCTTCGGCGCTAAGGCGCGGACGTTGTGCCGAACCGACGCGCTAACGCACGATGCTACTAGCTGCCGCCGCTTCGCGGCTGGCGGTTATGTCAACTAACCGAAAAGGTTGAGTTCATCATTGAGTTATTCGATGACTTGTATTTGTCGTCCACTAAAACAACAGAAGTCTGAACCTGCGGGTCTGGAATGGTCCAATATTTCTTTAGCAGGTGATTCTTTTGGTGTTCATCAACCAGGGAGAATCCGTGCTTCTCATAGAAACGTATGGCCCAGTCCGCCGCTTTCCAGGTTCCGATCAAAATCGGTTTCGTCGAATCTCTGATTAGTTCTTTAAGCAGAAGTGTTCCAACACCTGTGTTTCTTTGCCTTGTTCTGACGTAAGCATGACGAATTAGCTTTACGTCCGCTTTATCCTGGATCCCCATGACTCCGAGGATTTCATCGTTATAGACATAACAGTGAAACTTAACGCCGTCGTCCATTTGCGTTTGTAGCTCGGCCTTTGTCATGTATGGCTCGTGCCAGCGATCCGCTGGTATCACACCTTTATACGCTATAGCCGCATCGCTAATGATATCGAAGATCGCCTCGAAGTCTTCATTAGTGGCTTGTCTTATCATAGGACGCTTATTGCTCCACGGGTATTATTGTTTAGCTCGGTCGCTTGGAGAGGTGCGGAACCCGACCCGCCATCGCGGGGTGGTACTGACTTCATCGCCCGTTCGCACTTATTATCTTCCGTATATCGATTTATGCTTCAATCTGAGTAGCCTGCGGATATTATGCGAAGCTGACTGCGAAATTGCCATGAGACCTGCCAACAATAGCTCACCTCATTATCGCGCCTGTAACCTCTGCGAAGCTATTTGTGGCATCGAGATCACGATTCAAGACGGCCAACGTTTGGACATACGCGGTGACAAAGACGACCCGTTTAGCCGGGGGTACATCTGCCCGAAGGCCGTCGCCTTGCAGGATATTCACTATGACAAAGACCGGTTGAAGTTTCCCGTGCGTCGTACGGCGAACGGCTGGGAACGAATCGGCTGGAGCGACGCTTTTGACGAAGTTGCGTTCAACCTCAAACGAGTTAAAGCGAAATACGGACGGAACTCAGTCGCAACCTACCTCGGAAATCCCAACGTGCATAACTATGGCGCCATGATATTTGCGCCAGGCTTTATTCGTAGTCTGCACACACGGAACAGGTTTTCTGCCACATCTGTGGACCAACTGGCCCATCACCTGGCCTCTTACCTCATGTTCGGTCACCAACTCCTTCTTCCGGTCCCGGATCTGGATCACACAAACTTTTTTCTGATCCTGGGTGCTAATCCGGCCGTCTCAAATGGCAGCATGATGACTGCGCCCGGTATGGGTCGAAGGTTACAGGAGATTCGCCAGCGCGGAGGCAAAGTAATACTCATCGACCCTCGCTTCAATGAGACTGCCCGACTGGCCGACCGCCATTTGTTTATTCGTCCCGGGACCGACGTTCTTTTGTTACTGGCTTTACTGCATGTTGTTTTTGAAGCAGGGTTAACTCGTCCCGGCCCGTTGGCTTCATTTACTAAAGGCGTGGAAACCGTCGGCAAGATGGTTGCGGAATTTCCCCCGGAGAAGGTCGCGGCAATTA
The DNA here is from genome assembly GCA_041748795.1 of Pyrinomonadaceae bacterium. Taxonomy (GTDB): domain Bacteria; phylum Acidobacteriota; class Blastocatellia; order Pyrinomonadales; family Pyrinomonadaceae; genus PSRF01. Next base: position 12,763 of record JBGTCM010000326.1, on the reverse strand, counting down.
CCGGGATTGACTCCGGTCAAATACGTCAGCTGGCGAAGGAGTTTGCCTCCGCTGAATCCGCAGTCTGTTATGGAAGGATCGGTGTGAGCACCCAGGAATTTGGGGGCGTCTGTCAGTGGTTGATTAATGTCTTGAATATTGTGACCGGGAATTTGGATCGTCCAGGCGGTGCGATGTTTACGCTTCCAGCGTTTGACCCGGTCACTGCGCCACAGTCAGTGTCGCCGCGAGGCAGTTTCGCACGCTGGCATAGCCGCGTGCGAAAGCTACCTGAATTCGCCGGAGAGCTGCCGGTAGTCGCGCTTGCTGAAGAGATTTTGACGGAGGGTCCGGGGCAAATTAAAGCTTTGGTAACTTTGGCGGGAAACCCTGTCCTATCCACGCCCAATGGCCGTCAGTTGGATCGGGCATTTGGCAGCCTCGAGTTCATGGCAGCAATCGATTGCTATATCAACGAAACGACCAGGCACGCGCACATTATCTTACCGCCCAGCTCGTCGCTCGAGCGTACGCACTACGATCTCGCGTTTAATGTTCTGGCAGTTCGTAACACTGCCAAGTTCTCGCCTGCTTTATTTCAAGCAGACTCAGAGACGCGACACGACTGGCAGATCCTGCTTGAGTTGCAAACGCGAATGGAATACGAGGGTGCATTCGGAAGTATGTTTGGACGTGTGCAACGTGAAGTGGGCAAACGCTTCTTCGGGCCTGAAAGAATTCTGGATCTAGGTCTTCGTTTAGGACCATACGGCGCGAAAGCCAACCCTTTCTCGAAAGGTCTGACTTTGCGAAAGCTCAAGCAAGCTGTTCACGGAATCGACCTTGGACCATTGAGGTCTTGTTTACCTGGCCGCCTGCGTACCGCCGACAAACGGATTGAGTTGGCGCCGGAAGTGATGGTCAAAGATGTCGAACGTGTGCGGTCAAAATTTCTAAAGGACGCTCCCCATCACTCCAATGGCGAACTGCTATTGATTGGCAGGCGACACCTTCGCAGCAACAACTCCTGGATGCATAACAGTCAACGATTGGTTAAGGGCAAGCCCCAGTGCACAATTCTTATGCACCCGGCGGATGCGGCGAAGCGCGAACTGAAGTCAGGTCAGACCGTATCGGTGAGATCAAGCGTAGGGTCCGTTTCCCTGCCGATTGAGATATCTGAAGAGATGATGCCTGGCGTGGTGAGTATTCCGCATGGATGGGGGCATGATCGACTTGGGGTTGAATTAGACGTGGCCCAACAGCACGCCGGCGAGAGCATCAATGATGTAACGGACAATCAAGCTATCGACGCTTTGTGTGGGACGGCTGCGTTCAATGGGACGTGGGTAGCGGTCGACGCAACGAACTGATCCAATGCCATGGCCAAAGGGTTTAGTCCGCGGCGCGGACGTTAGCATAAAACCTGGGGTGGAGCGGAGCGGAACCCCAGGATTCAGTCTCGGAAGATTGTAAAGCCCGCGGAGCGGCCGACAGTCCTCACAGGTATCGTTCGTCGAACTCGATGCCACGCTCGGCCTACCACTTGAGTGGGCCCGCGCGCCTGGTGTGGCAGCACAGCATCTCGCCGATGGAGACGTTACGCTATTCGATTACTTTTAGAAGCATGCGCGAAGACTGAAGAGAAGGGGTAGTGCGAATTGAGATTTCAGTGTGCCTGTTGGCTACGCCCCGCAAACTAACAGTTTGCGTTACGTTAGCATGGCGCTACCGATTCATTTTGAATCTCGCTCGGTGTAGATTGGATCCAACACTCGCGTGGTGTGTTCGGTCACACTAGGCCTTGCTTCAGGCAGCGCTCCCGCGTGCGCCGAGTCGAGCTCTCTTGTTGCTTGCCCTTTCAACACCTCGGCGTCGCTGTTTTTCGCAGTGCCTCGTTTGCGACGAAAAAGCAGCCGGAGGAACACGCCTTCGAGCATAAGCATTATCAGAAACGGCAACAGCGTGAAACCGAGAACACGGTCCGCTGGTAAATCCAGCACCGTTTTCATCACGCCCATTAGAACTACGATAGCGGCAAGTCCGAGGATGAAGACTCCTGCCATCGCGCTTACGAGAAGTTCAGGCCTCACCTCTGGCGTGTCGCTGAAGCTATCGCCTTTTGCTGCGCTTAGTTTGGCCCCACAATAATTGCAATAGCTCAAGGTTTGCGCGACAGCCACACCGCAAGTTGAACAATACATCCTCTTTCAACCTCCTCGAACCACTACGATAGCGGCCGCAGCTAAGTTCAACACTCATCGGAGTTTTATAGTAATTATCTTGACTCTGCGAATGGATTTGGTATGTTGCCGCCAACCTCATTAGGACTGCTAAGGCTGTCCTCGACGTCGTCACCCTCAAACCGCTAAGCCTCGCGCACGTTCAGGATCTGTCCGGTCATGCGACTTCAAGCTCGTCCGTCTGCATTCATGTTTCCTCTTGCGCCGCTTGCTGTCTTTTTTGCAGTTGGGGCGTTGATTGGTTTGCGATTAAACGTGTCGCCTACGGTGATCGTGTCGCTAACGTCTGGCTGCGGTTTGCTCTCGGCGGTTGCTCTGCTAAGACGCAAGAGTCAGATCGCTATGGTCCTAATCACGCTGAGCTTTCTTTTGGCGGGAATTATGCTCGCCTTACTGGAAAGAGGAAGCAGACCGCGCGGCAGCGTGAAACAACTAATTCAATCGGAAACCATTCGGGTTGGTGAACCTGTTGAGATAACTGGAGTGCTCCAACGCGAACCGGAAATTGCGGCCGGGCGATGTCATTTGAATCTACAGGTCGAGCGTGTTAGATCGCAGAGTGTTGAAAGAGAAGCGTCTGGAAATGTCCCACTACTTGTGGCGGTACCAACGCAATCGATTGAAGAGGACCTCAATCAACTGGCGCTTCGCTATGGAGCACGCATACGAGTAATGACGTCCCTCAATCGCACCGATGAGTTTCGCAATCCGGGTGTTTCTTTATTTACCGAGTATCTGGACCGCAAAGGGTATGACGCGACTGGTTTCGTGAGGAGTCCGCTCCTGATTGAGCGTTTGGACGATGAACGTGTTTTTCTGCCGCTCGCGTGGATCTATCAATGGCGGCGCAGGTTGCAAAAGGATTTTGACACGCGGTTATCCAGCGAAACGGCGGGAGTGCTCGACGCGGCGTTGCTTGGAAATCGTTATAACCTGTCGCGCTCGACGTCCGAACGCTTTCGCGCGGGTGGGACGTTTCACGTCCTCGTGATCAGCGGAATGCACATCACCTTCCTCGGCGGTCTGATCTTCTTCATTACCAGGCGATTTACAAGAAACCGCGTCTTGCAATTTATTTCGCCAGTCGCGGTTGTATGGGGGTATTCGATCGCAGTCGGAGCTGGGACCTCGGTGGTTCGCGCTGCCTTGATGTTTACCGTGGTGCTTCTAGCGCCGCTCGTCTCTCGTCGCGCTTCTGCATTGAATGCACTGGGAGGTGTCGCGATCGCGTTGCTGGTATGGCGCCCCAGCGATCTTCTCGACCCATCATTTCAACTTACATTCGTTTCGGTACTGGCGATCGTTGTCTTAGCCTTTCCACTCCTTGAGAAAATGTCCGAGATCGGTTCATGGCGTCCGACGAGGAACACACCATATCCACCGCGGTGCGCACCCTGGTTGCGAAGCTTTTCGGAGTGTCTCTTTTGGAGTGAGCGGAAGGGGAAACGCGAGATTGAATTAGCCAACTTCAGTTACCGTCTCTTCAAAGCCCCACTCGCGGAACGTTTAGAGCGAATGCACGTTCAGCGAGCGCTGCGATACACCTTCGGCGCTGTAGTGGTTTCAAGTGCGGTCCAACTAATGCTGTTGCCTTTTCTGGTTGTTTATTTCCACCGGCTGTCGCCTGCATCATTTATCTTGAACATCACGGTCGGCATTTTGATGGCGGCTGTAACGGCAACAGCTTTGGCCGGGTTGTTAGTTGCACAAGTCAGCGCTGTCATCGCAGCGCCCCTATTGAGGGTCGCCGATGGCTTGAATTGGATCATGGTCCATAGTGTAGATCCGTTTGAATCGGTTGGAATCGCGTCTATACGTCTGCCGGAATATACCGGATGGCTTGCCGGCATCTACGCATTATATTACTTGCCGCTCGCGATTTTGGCGGTCCTCTTGTTTAGTTGGAAGCCTCTACAACTTCCGCGGCAACACGCCAAACGTCGAATAAGGGGAATCGTCTGGGCTATACCCGCGCAACTGTTCTTTATTGCGCTGATAGTTTTTCATCCGGGGAGTGCAGCTAAATCTGACGGCAGGCTACGAATCGATTTTCTAGATGTAGGTCAGGGTGATGCAGCACTGGTGACTTTCCCGGAAGGCACGACTGTTTTGATTGATGGCGGTGGACAGCCCGGGCCATTCAAAAATCCTGGTGGGGAAGCTGTCGGGAGTTTTGAGCCGGAGAAGCGAAGCATTGGCGAGATGGTGGTGTCAGAGTACCTCTGGTGGCGGGGCTTGGATCGCGTTGATTACCTTATCGCCACGCACGCTGATGCCGACCACATGGACGGGTTGAGCTTCGTAGCTGGAAATTTTGCAGTGCGAGCGGCCTTAGTTTCCAGAAGTCCCGGCCGCGATGCGGATTACGCCGAGTTCGCTCAAACATTGTCTTCGAAAGGAATACCACTCCGACTCGTTGGCGCCGGAGACGAAATACGAATCGGCGACGTGTCGATGAGTGTGTTGTGGCCCACACCGTCTATAAATCCAGAGTTACCATACGGCAACAACAACTCGGTCGTGCTTCAGTTGAGATATGGAACTCGCTCGGTCTTATTTACCGCTGACATCGAAGCTCAGGGAGAGAAGTCGTTGTTGATGAGCCAGTCTGCGATCGCCGGGGATGTCGTTAAAGTGCCCCATCATGGCAGCAGGACTTCGTCAACGCCTGACTTCATCGCCGCCACGAGGGCAAGCTTCGCAGTGATTTCCGTCGGCCAAAACTCCATGTTCGGTCACCCGAATAAGGACGTAGTTGAAAGATGGATGGGAAGTGGGGCCGAAGTGTTGACCACGGGAAAGAGCGGAACGATTACCGTGATGACAAACGGAAGAGACTTGGAGGTTATAAGGTTTGTGCCCGACAGGTGAGCAGCATTCGCGCTGTCGAGGATTTCAGCGTATGCGAACAGTAAAGCCCACGTTGCCGGCATTGTTCGGTGACGTTTCGCTTAAAGTACCGGCGAAGGTCCATCTGACATTTGTGACCAGGCGATCATAACCAGCAATCGCTCCACCACCACCGCTTACAGGCATGTAGATCCACGTGGTGCCCCCATCATTCGAATACGCCACCGTTACTGTTAGACCAGTTGTCCCGACGTTGGTTGTAACCGAGCCTGTTTTGAAATCTGTGTTTGCTGGAATGGGATCGGTAACTACTACTGTTGTGGCCGGTTTACCGCCAGTGTTAGAGAAGTTGATGGAATAGGCGAGATCAGCACCGGGAGGTTGGGGACCGTTTGGACTAACGGCCTTGAGCAGATCAACTGAGGGCGGGAATTGAATTGTAACCGCGACGGTTGCAGGAATGTTGTCAGTAGTAATTGACGTCGTATCGATTTGGAAGTCACTCATGTGAGCGATAGCCTGGTTGGTGAAGGTGCCCTGAACGTGGGGAAGGACAGCGCTAAAAACAAGATCTCTTGTCTGCCCTGCTGGGATGACAAATGAGCCTGTCCACGTGAGCGTTGCACCGGAAATCGCCGGGTTGCCGATAGCCGCGCCGTTATAAGTCGTGGAGTTTGTTGTGTAAGTGGCGCTTCCGGGAGTCGTTGGCAGCGTATCAACAAAATCATCGACGGTCATACTAAAAGATCCGGCGTTAGTTAGCCGCAAGGTATACGTAACGGAACCGCCGGCAGATAATGTACTCACATTCGCACTCTTAGCCAACGTCAATGGCGGAGGCAGAGCTGTGACACTTATCACCTTGGTGCCATAGTCGCTGTTGTAGTGATAACTGCTGCCGGAGAAATCCATAATGACCGTGCTCGCCGTGGTCGTTCCGGTCGACAAAACCTTAACTGTATACGTAGTAACGATAGCTCCCCCGGCTTTGCCCCCTGAATAGTTGTTCGGGCCAATGCAACTCCGGTAAGTCGCGCTTAAAGGATTGTTGTTCCAGCCGCAGGCGTCCGCATAAAACTTATCGTTAGTTGCCCCGCTCGGCGCAGAATAGGTGGTCGCGATACCTTGCACCTGGAAGATGACATTCGACAATTCAAGGAACGCTTCGAGTTGTTCGTAACCCTGCGTGGCAGTACTGGCATTAACCGTGTAGTTGTACGTCTGTCCGACGTAGACCGTAGTTGGACCGCTGATGGAATTTATCGAGTTGCGTCCCTGGGAAATGATCCGCTCAACATAGAGTTCGCGAGGTGTCGGGGTGCTAACGGAACCAACGCCGTCTCCGTTAACGGTGATGTGGTAGCGACGGGCTGTGTTATGGGCTGAAGAAGTGCGAGTAACCACTACAGGGAAATGAAAATCAATGCAGGCGCCAGCCGCTAACGAGGATAAATTGATGGTGCTGGCTCCGCTGAGATTGATGAAAGAGTTAGCGCTGTCCCAGAAGAAACTGGCAGATACGTTTGTAACCGGCGCGCCCCCCGTATTGCAGGTTCTCGCTCCTACCTGAAAAACATTCGGGCCGGTATTTACATTATTGCTGTCAAGACCGATTACATTCCATGAAGTTGGAGAAACACTTAATCCGGCATAGGCGCACTCCGCCTGCCAGAATCCGAACGCGCATATCAGCAGCACGATGTTCAGGAGCAATGCGCACCTACGACCCCTGAGAACTCGCGCAAACGTAGTAACTTGACGGTGCCGATTCTCTGAGGCAACGGTTCCTGAATTGTGGCTGATCTCTCGCCACATCATTGTTGGTTTATCTCCTTCTCTGGCGACTTGGCTTCGCTGGGTGCTAGTCCCTCGCGCGAAGTGCCGAAGAGGTCGAACAGATTCGAAAGCTTCGATGAGATTGCGAAGTAGAAGCCGCGTCGACCCGGTATTGGGCTGACGCCTGCGGAGTCGTGGGCGGAATTGAAGTTATACCCCAGACCTAAACGCAGATCCGGTAAGGCCCAGAAGCCAAGCTCCGTTCCGTAAATTGTGCGTTGTGATTGCGTCGATGGTTGCAGAATGAGACGCGTTTCGCCGGCCCAATCCACGCGGCTGGTTAGACGATACTGTACGCGTGCCTGGGCCAGGTAAGTCAGTGTGGAAACGAATGGCAGATCGGCCTGGCCATTCGCAATAAAGCGCAAGGCGAATCGACCGTAAAGCTCGAGCCGTTTTGTTGCCTGGAAATAGCCGTCGGTGGCGACCGTGTTGATTCGATCACGCGTCGCCGGTGCTCCGGAGAGTATCGACTGTTCGAGCGAGCGATGGTTGAAACTGAACAGCAATCCGGCGCGGTCGGTCTTGAGTGGTCTGATGGCCAGCGCGGCAAGACCATCCATTGCCGAACCGTCGCGCCCGGAGAAGGCATGCCGCGACCAGCGTATTCGAGAGAGGGCCGTTACGCCTTCCGAGAGTTTTCCGGCAGCTCCGAGTGAGAGAATCTGGCCGTTTCCACCACGGTCCCGAAATTCGTAACGCGCGGAGGCTTTGAAGTTTTCATTTGGAGTCCAGCCGAATCCGAGCGTAGCGCTGTTGAAACTTTGACCTTCGCCTGATAGATGGAAGCCGCGCTCGAAGCCAAGCTCGAGTGAGAATTCTTTGGTTACCGGCAAACGGTTTTGCAACCCAAAGACCGCGAAACCGTCGGCGCCGTTCACGCCATTCTCAAGCTGGTAGCGGCCAACAACGGAAGTGTATTTGCCAAAGCGTGACTCGACGCCGATTGCCGTCTCGCGGCGCGCGTTTGTAGAGGCGAACCCGGTTTGCGAAAAGTCGCCGATCGGCACGATAGGAGCGGAAGCCAGGCGTTGGGTGAAAAATATTTTGGTCCAGAGGTTGACTTTGTAGTTCGCCGCGATTGTTGTTTGGTTGGGATAGCTGGGATCGGCATCACCGAGATTTTGTTCACGCTTGATCGAAACATCAAGCTTCTCGGTTATTTGAACGCTGGCGCCAACCGTCACCAGGTCAGAGTTTACTGACGTGTTGGTTAAGTCGTCGCTAAAACGACGGTGGTCGTAACCGAAGTGTAAACGGTAGCGCTCCTTGATCACATGTTCGCCGGCAATTGAAAACGTCAGTCGCTCATTATCGACGTTTGCGGTATGGTTGGCTTCTTTGGTCGCGCCAAGGCGGAGGACTGCTCCCTTAATAGGTTTGAAGTCGAGTGTGACTTCGCCCCGTTTCGAACCTGGTGTCACCGTGCCGCCGAAGGGATTGAGGAAGCCTTCAGAAGTCATTGCGAAGCGTGCGCGTAAAACCGCTTCGCGGAAACCAAGCGGCTGATGCATGTCCAGCGAAAACGCATTTCCGTCGTGTTGTGCGTCGGCATCGTTAAGGACGGTTCCGCCGATGCCGTTGCTCACTTCGCCGCGACTGGTGGCCCATGCGAATTTAAGCAGTCCTCGCCGCGGAAGCGTTTTCTCCAAATCCAAACCACCGACCATAAAGTTCTCTGCAGATTCCTGACGCTGCATTACGGTGGAGAACCCAAGCTTCAATCCTATCCCCGCAAAGTTTTTCTTGCCCCGGGCCGTATAGACGCTGGTAGCCATCCCGCGCGATTCATGCTCATAAGTAATCACAAGCTGTTTGAGGTTGAGTCCTGAATCAAATGTCGAGATGGTTCTGAGGAGGAAGAGTTCTCCGGTTAGGGGATCCAGGTTGTAATCGATGGACCTGGCCAGCAGCTCTCTTGAAATCACCATTTCCGGATTGCGGCGGTCGCGAACTTCGACGGCGACTGTTTCCGAACCTTGCAGAATTTCCGAGTGAGTGAGGTGGATTATGCTCAAGCCGCCAGCTGGGAAGACGTCGCGGGCGAAAGACGTATCTGGCCTTGCGCCGGTCACGGTGATGAAGTCGCCATTCGCGTTTTCCAGTCGCAGTTTGACACCGGTCAGTTTTCGTGTGTAACCGGCGAGTGGGACTTCATTCATATCAGCATCGAGATCGCCAAACATCAGGTAGGAACGTTTGTGATCGATGCGCGCGAACAGTTTTGAATTGGATTGCGCCGCTTCGTAGTGAGTGGAGGAATCTCCAAAGAGAGGATACGCGCGATTGAGCGGGTCGAGTTGGAACAAACGATCGCGGCCGGTGGTGCGATTGATGGGTCGCTGTGAGTCGTATGAAAGGTTCAGCGAAGTTTCGCCCCAAAGCTTGCCACTATAAAACAGGCTGAGCCGGTTTCTGGACTTGCCCTGTTCGCCGCGCAAGCCAACCTCGGGAATAGAACTGCCGAAGGACATCTCCGCCAAGCCCAGCAGGATCCTGGGTCGCCGTTCGGGCGTGATTCGAATGATTGATTCGAGCTCAAGCTTGCCCGCCACTACGTGGAGACGCGCATCGCCTGTTTGGCCAGGTCCAATAAACCTTACTGAAGCTTCGCCGTTTTCTAGTGGGACGACCAGCTGAGTGCGGCTTTCTTTGCCCTGCGACGCGCGCACATTGAGAGGCAGGTCCGGATTATTTACCACCTTGCCCGTCACGACTACGCCATCATCGGCTGTGGAGGGCGCGGCTTGTAGACGTACTAATTGACCAAGCGACGTTTCGATGGCCACTTGATTGTCGTTGGCTGGGTGTCCCCACTTGTCGAAGGCACGAATGGTAACAACTGTCGAATCGCGTCCACCTGCCTGAATGGCGGTCTTCTCAGGAACAATCTCGAGCCTTTGGGCGGGACCACGTCCGTTTACAGTTAATTCGTGCGGCTGGCCTGCATTGCCGTCAGGGCTAACGGGTGTAATGCGTACGCGGTTTGGACCAGGACGCAGACCAACGCTGACGAAGGTGTAGGTCGCGACGTTGTTCTTATGATCGAGGCGCTTTGTGCCGATGTTCTTTTCCGAGACTTTGTCTCCGTTAACCTCCAGGTTGACGGTCCAGTTCAGCGCGACCCGTGCTGCTAGCTCTAGTGCCGGGGTCATCACTGTAGAATTTGGCGCCGGTGAAAGGATTTTGACTATCCCCGGCGCAATTGCCTCAATGGTTTCGTCTGAAGTGACTTCATACGTTCCCGCGGTGGCAGGGACGAACGCAGATTCCAAAAGCGCCTTCTGCTTATCGTTAACCGAACCATCCGTTGTACTCCTGAAAGCTGAAGCGCTCTGCGGGACGTTTAATTTGTCACCATCCTTTTTCTTGGACGAATCGCCGGTTGCGGGAATCTCACCTTTCTCAGAACGCTTCGCAAGCTTTGAATCGTCAGTCGCGCGCACCAGAACAAAATTCTGACGAAGGAGAGCACCGCCCCCAATTGGCGTTCGTAACAAGCGAGTCCAACTCTTCCCAGACAGACTACCGCCATCAGCAAGAACAAAGCCTGCAGGCACGGTTACCGGATCCAATGCAATGACCTGTGAGCCATCGCCAATTGATGGGAAATTGTAGAGGCCCTGCGAGTCAGTGATCACCGATTCGCCCGACGTCAGGTAAATGCGAACGCCCGCAGATGGTTTGTCGTCCGCATCAAAATTTCCGTTGCGATTCACATCCTCGTAAACACGACCGAGGATTAGTTGCTGAGTTGAAAAAACACCGCTGCCGACCCTGACTGTCGCGCGTGCGGTTGCTGTGTTGGAACGCTGACCTGAAGGAAACTCGCCCGAACCTACAGCGAGGTTATCTCTGTCGCCTTGTCGCGCGTTTGCACCGATACGTACGCGGTAGACAATGCGGGCATTGCCGCCGGGACCGAGTTCGCCAACAGGGAAAACTAAATTATCGCCGACAGTCTCGGGCTCGACTTTTTGTTCCGGCGCTGAGCCTACATTGACACGCGCCGTACCCGGCACGTAAAAGAACGAGTCCGGCAAATCATCGTTGACGACGACGTTTCGTACGGAGGAACTCGTTGGATTCCGTACTTCAATGCGGTATGTGACTACGTCTCCGATCTCAGCTCGCTGCTGATCGACCGTCTTGGTAAGGTCCAGTCCCTGTTCCTCGAACAGAGGAATGTTGAAGGCGAGCGCGGCCAAGTCATCAATCGTGACGTCTTCGTTGACTAACGTAAATCCGCCGCCAACTGCGAGAGGTTGATTGTCGAGCGGGTGCTGGGAAATTGAAAACAAACCCGCCGTGGTCGGTTGTACGGAGATTTCTATCAAACGGGGAATGAATGCCGGGGCCGTAACGCTTACGAAGTATTTCGCCGGGGAGCCGATCACTCCCACCTGAGATTGATTCAAGCCAAAACTGAAGTGACCCAGGTTGTCGGTCAGCCAAGGATTGATGTTCTGTGCGTTGGGTGAATAACCCTGTCCGGCCGGCAGTGACAGTAGGTTTGTCATTGTCTGATCACTGAATACCGCAACTCTGGCTCCGGCGACGATAGTGCTCGCTCCGCCGCGTCCCGAGAAAACTGTCCCAAATGGGTCGGCGATAACCACTACTGAATTAGTTTTGGCGAGAGTGGCGTTGTCGGCGGTTAGCTGTGCGACATTGACTATTCCTGAAGCACTGGGTGCATCATTTTTCAAACGCGCTTTAAAGTTGAGACGGACAACTGCATTAGGCACGACTTCGGCTAAACGGACTTCGAGGTGATTGTCGCGTACAAAGCCTTCGTCGGCGTCCTGAGCGTCACTCAGTATCCTTAGCCCATTGTGGTCCAACTCCATCGAGCCGGCTACATACTCCACACCGGCCGGCAGATCGTCAGCCAGGACAAGATTGCGCGCGGTGACGTCCCCGCTATTTCGAAAGGCAACTGCGTAGGTGAATTGACTACCTAAGGGAAGCACTGCCTGGCTAACGCCGTTAACTTGTTTGAGCGGTGGTAAGGCAGCGCTCGAAGGATTGGTAAACTGGGGTCCTCGTCCAACTGAGTTAAGGATCGTGCCGCTGTCAACTGCGCTTCCATTTGCGGCTCCCGGCGAATTTGAGCGAGCAGTTAAACGAATGCGCAAGACACTGTCGGGCGGAACGTCGAGAGTATCAACCACAGCTAGTACGCCAAGACACGAGCCCGCCGCAACTGACTCAGAAGTGGTTTCGCCCACGGTTATCAGTGTGTCGCCAAAAGTGATTGTGCCGCTGGCGTCGTTGTCGTAGGAAAGAATGACGAGTTTGGAAGGGGAAGTTACGTCGGCGTGAGTAATGACGTACGTGCTGGCAACGTTCCCTGTATTGCAGATGCTGAAAAGCCGATCGACGCGTTGCTGCGGTCCAACGTTGGCCGAGGGCATCGTTTCTTTAGGACCTACGGTGAGATTGGCAACCGCGTGCACGGTAAACGTAACAGTCTGCGAAGCGACGCGATAAGTGGTGCCATCACCACTTTCATATGTGGCTTCTGCTCGGTTGCTTATGACCGTCCCGGAGTTGGTTACTTCAGTTAGCGAACGGGGGCGGGAGGTCGCAATCGCAGCAACCAACATTGCGATCAGAATTGATGCAACGAGCTTGCTGGATTTGGTTCGAATCGCCTGCATCAAGTGTCAGCCTTGTATTGGGGATTGAAGGAAGAGTTGAAAGCTCGAAACGACGTGCCAGTTTCCGGTTCGAGGGGGGTCCGGGGAACTGCCACGTCGCTTCGCATGCAACGGACCTGGTGAGAATGGCTTAATTGATTAAGCGCATGAATGTGAAGATGCCGGACGCTCCTGGGCCAAGCGTTGCAATAG